>NZ_JAZKVY010000335.1:0-309 GCF_036624925.1 Stenotrophomonas sp. A3_2 | reverse complement strand
ATGGCGATCGTCGGCGCCTTGATCCCGCTGTTCTTCGGTGTCGCCACCATGAACATCTACACCCAGGTGGGCCTGTTGACGCTGGTCGGACTGATCACCAAGCACGGCATCCTGATGGTGGAGTTCGCCAACGAGCTGCAGCTCAACGAGGGGCTCGACCGTCGCTCGGCGATCGAGATGTCGGCCCGGATTCGTCTGCGTCCGATCCTGATGACGACGGCGGCGATGGTCACCGGCTTGCTGCCGTTGCTCACCGCCTCGGGCGCCGGCGCGGCCAGCCGGTTCTCGATCGGGCTCGTCGTCGTCACC
>NZ_JAZKVY010000034.1:0-313 GCF_036624925.1 Stenotrophomonas sp. A3_2 | reverse complement strand
TCTCCCGCCACAGAAGGGCAAGGCGCTTGCCGTTGTCGTGGACGTCCCAGGTCACGTCGAGATGCCCCGTCTCTGTCGTGAAGGCGCCGTATTTCCGCGTGTTCGTTGCGAGTTCGTGGAGCGCTAGCGCCAGGGTCTGCACCATGGAGCGGCGAAGCACCACGGCGGGACCTTGCAGGGTCACCCGCGCTTCCCAAGCAAGCCCCAGCGCATCCAGTTCCAGGCGCAGCAATGCCAGCAGCGTGATGCCTTGCCCGTCGGCGTGGGAGAGCAGGCCCTGCACCCGGGCGAGCGCGTCCAGGCGCGCGGAGAA
>NZ_JAZKVY010000334.1:0-376 GCF_036624925.1 Stenotrophomonas sp. A3_2 | reverse complement strand
TTGGCGATGGCCGCAGCCAAACCGATCTCCTGCCCGCAACCCGCCGCCATGCCGGCGTCATTGCCTTAGAGCAGGAAAGCACCCCCGCGGTCACGCTGCGCGTCCAGGGATTTGCCGCCGATCGCCGGTCGTCTCAGCGCTACTTCGCGCTCAATTCGCCGGTCACGGTCACGTCTGCGAACCCCTTCTACGTCGATCCGATCGGCACCGGTCAGCCGGTCCGCGTCACCTATGATTTCCGGAAGGACCTCGGCGCGCCGCTCAACAGGGCGCACGTTACCAACTGGGCGACCTCGGCCTCGCTCGAGGCACGGCTCGGTCAGTGGCATGGCGAAGTCTATGGCAGCTACGGCCAGCAACATGAACAGCTGGATTC
>NZ_JAZKVY010000333.1:0-84991 GCF_036624925.1 Stenotrophomonas sp. A3_2 | reverse complement strand
GGGGAGCCCGGCCCCCCCCCCGGCCCGCCCCCCGCGGGGGGGTGCGCCCATCCCGCGGGGCGGGCCCCGGCGCTACCCGATGAATTGCAGTTCGGCGGTCATTTCCCTGCAACGCCGCTGCGGCCCAATACGCCCACGCGGCCTGGCCGTGGGAAGGGACCGGACCGGCCTCCCCACCCTGGGCCCGACCAACTTTCCATGGGCGAGGGTGTCATGCGCAATCGAGTGACGCGGCGGTACTTCCAGCAGTTGTTCGCGCTGTACGCCGGTTTCGTGCAGTCGCGCTGAGGCCGCGATGCGGTAGCGCCGGGCAATGCCCGGCGAACGTAAAGTGCGTTGGGGCTCAGCGCCGCTTGCCGCGGCGCGCTGGTGCCGGCGGCGGTGCATCCGAACGCGGCTTGGCATACTGCGTCCACAGCGCAGGCAGTGCCTTGCCGGTGTGCTTCTGCCACAGCGCCGGTGCATAGCGGCCGTCGCGCAGGGCCTTGTCCAGTGCCAGCACCAGGCCCGGATGTTCGGCGTCGGCCCATTTCAGAAACGCACCGGTGACCCGGTAGCCGCTGTCGAAGTTCTGCCCCTTCTCGACCTTGCCCGGCAGTGCCCAGCCCGCAGCGGCATTGTCCATGCCGTAGCGGTCGCGTGCGTAGTCGGCGATGCCCTCCACCAGCCAACCCGGCACCCGTGCGTCGCCATAGCCCGGATAGCCCTGCACGATGTGCATGGCCTCATGGGTGACCAGGTCGATGTCGTTGGGGTGCTGCGCAAGCCAACCCGGGTTGATGGTGATCGTTGCGGCCTGGTCCTTGTCACCGACGAAGGCGATGCCGGTGTAGGCCGGGTCGATCACGATGCGCACCATCGCCGGCGCAGCCGGGTGGAAGTCCGCACGTTCGCGCAGGTAGGCGAAGAAGAACGTATCGATCACCCGCTTGCGCTGCGGCGCGGCCAGGGCGCCACGGGCGTCCTGGTAGTTCAGCGTCACGCCGTCGCGGGTCAGCTGCGTATCGAACGCCTGGGTCTGGCCGAAACTGGAGAAGGACAGGGCAACAATGGCCAAGGGCAGAAAACGGAAGCGCATGCCGCTCATTGTACGGTGCCGGCCGCCAGCAGTTCGATCTCCGCCAGCGGCAGTCGTCCCGGTGCCGCCAGGCGCAGGCGGTATTCGCTGTAGCGACCGGGTTTTGCAATGCGGAATGGACGGGTCTGGCGGGCGGATTCGAAGTCTTCGCCGCTGCGCTGGTCGAGCACGGCCCAGCTGCCGCTGCCGTTGCGCGCCTCCAGTGTCCACTCACCGCCCTGGATACGGCTGTCACCGCTGGTCAGCGTGTACATCGTCGGGGTGCCCTCAGCCAGGCCGGTCAGCGCGATGGTTGCACCGCCGCCCAGGCCCACCGTCGTGCCGGCATCGTCATCGACCAGCGCGGGCAGGGCGCGGCCATCGGCCAACGTCGCCTTCGCGCCGCTGCCGAGCAGGTCGTGCAGCAGCTGCGGGCGCTGGCCGCGTGCGGTCAACGAGCGCGGCACATCATCCACGCCACTGCCCCAGCGCGAGGGACGGGGGCCCATCACGAAGTCGAGGGTCGCGCCCTTGGCGATCAGCTCGTGCGGCACCCAGGTCTTCGTCCACGGTTTGCCGTTGATCGTCAACGACTGCACGTAGACGTTCTCACGCGAGTTGTTGGCCGCGTTCACGGTCAGCACGGCACCACCCTGCAGTTCCACGCGCGCATGTTCGAAGGCTGGCGAGCCGATCACGTACTCCGGTGCGCCCATGCGCAGCGGGTACAGGCCCAGCGATGCCAGCACGTACCACGCCGAGGTCTCGCCGTTGTCCTCGTCACCGGGATAGCCCTGGCCGATCTCACTGCCCACATACAGCCGCGACAGGATCTCGCGCACATGCTGCTGGGTCTTCCACGGCTGCCCGGCGTACAGGTACATCCACGGGATGTGGTGCGCCGGCTGGTTGCTGTGCGCGTACATGCCCATGCGCACGTCGCGCGCTTCGGTCATCTCGTGGATGGTGCCGCCATAGGAGCCGGCCAGTGCCGGGTCGGCGGTTTCCGGCGTGGCGAAGAAGGCATCCAGCTTCGCCGCCAGCTTGTCGCGGCCACCGTACAGCGCGGCCAGGCCTTCGCCATCGTGGGCGGCGGTGAAGGCGAAGGTCCAGCCATTGGATTCGGTGTAGTCGTGGCCCCATACGCGCGGGTCGTAATCCTTGGCGTCCACGCGCCAGCGGCCATCGGCCTTGCGGCCCTGGAAGAAGCCGGCGGCCGGGTCGAACATGGTCGCGTAGCTGGCGGCGCGATAGCGGAAGTACTCGGCCTCGGTGCTGTAGCGCTCGCGTGCGGCCGGCGTGGTCGCGCGCTTGGCCAGAGCGTCGGCCATGTTGGCGATGCCGAAGTCATTCAGTGCGCCTTCCATCGTCCACGACATGCCTTCGTGCACGTCCGCGCTGGCGTAGCCACGGAAGGTCGAACGGTCCATGCCCTTGCGGCCGACATGACGGTCGGGCGGGACCACGGTCGCGTTCTTCAGCGCGGCGGCGTAGGCCTCGGCCGGATCGAAGCCGCCGATGCCCTTCAGCCAGGCATCGGCGAAGGCCACGTCCGAGCTGGTGCCGACCATCAGGTCGGCGTAGCCCGGCGACGACCAGCGCGCGATCCAGCCGCCGGCGCGGTACTGCTCGATGAAGCCTTGCACCAGCTGGCCGGCATCGTCGGGCGTAAACAGCGCATAGGCCGGCCAGGTGGTGCGGAAGGTATCCCAGAAGCCGTTGTTGACGAAGACCTTGCCGTCGCGCACGGCCGCATAGCTGCGGGTCGCGCTGCCATCGGTGTTGTCATCGCTGGCGCTGGCCTGGTTGGCGTAGCGCCAGTCGGGTAGGGCCGCGCTGCCCACGTTTTCATGGCCGGAGTTGGGGTACAGGTACAGCCGGTACAGGCTGGAGTACAGCGTGGTCTTCTGGTCGTCGCTGGCGTTGCCGATGTCGAAACGGGCCAGGCGCGCGTCCCATGCATCCTGCGCACGGCTGGCCACGCTCTCCAGCGTATCGGCAGCGCTGATTTCCAGTGCCAGGTTGTGCCGCGCCTGCTCGACCGAGATCAGCGAGGTGGCGATGCGCATCGTCACCCGCCGGTCGCTGCCGGCGTCGAACTTGATGTAGCCGGTCGGGCGGCCGGTGTCGAGGCGGCCGCTGCTGCGCCACGGCTTGTCGAAGCTGGCCACCACGTACATGCGGCTGGCACCGTTGGACAGGCCGCTGCGCGTATCGGTGTAGCCGGACAGCGTCTGCGTGGCGGCGTCCAGGGTCAGGCCACCACGCGCATCGACATTGTCGAACAGCAGGTTGGCGTCGCCGCCCTCGGGGAAGTCGAATCGGAACAGTGCGGCATGATCGGTCGGCGCGATGGCGGCAGCGATGCCATTGTCAAAGCGCACGTCGTAACGGTACGGGCGGGCGCTTTCGTGGCGGCGGTCGAACGACAGCGCGCGTTTGCGGCGGTCGGCGTCCGGCGCGCCACGGCTGGCCGAAGGCATCACCTGGAAGGTCTGGCGGTCGCCCATCCACGGGCTGGGCTGGTGGCTCAGTGCCAGCGCCTGCAGCTGCGGGCGGTTCTGCGCATCGTTCTGTTCGTTCCAGCGGTACAGCCAGTTCAGTGCGCCGGCGTCGGTCACCGGGGTCCAGAAGTTGAACCCGTGCGGCACCGCCGTGGCCGGGAGGTTGTTGCCGCGCGAGAACGTTCCGTTGGCCTGGGTGCCGCGTGTGGTCAGCACCCAGTCCGAGACGCGCTGCGGCTGCTGGCGCGGTTGGGCATCCAGGCGCACGTCATCAATCCAGCCAGAGACCGGCGCGCCCTCGGCACTGGCTACCTCCAGCTCGATCGCCACCACGCGGCGGCCCTTCAGCGTGGGCACGTCGCCCAGCCGCACTGCCTTGCGGGCCCATTGTTGCGGGTACAGCGTCTTCGATTCGCCCTGCGCGCGCGCGCCGATCGCCACGCCATGCTGGTCGCGTGCCGCACCGGCCGAAACGCGGCTGCCATCGTCCAGCAGCAGGTCCAGCGATACATAGGTCGAGGCGACGGTGTCCTTGCCGACGATTTCCGGCAGCACCAGCCACGACAGCGTGGTATCGGCCTCGATGGGCAGGTCGGCCTTGAACAGTTCGCGCCGCGCGCTGCCGCCTTCGCTGCTGTAGCGCAGCGCGTGCAGGCCGCTGTAGCCGGCGTTGCGCTTGGCGGCGTAGGGCGCGGCCGGTCCATTGCCGATCGTGACCTGTAGCGCACCGGTGGCCTGCGCCGGTACAGGTTCGCCCGGTTCGAACGAGGTCTGCAGCCCCTGCGCCCGCGCCGGCATCGCAGTGGTCGCACAGGCCAGGGCCAGGGCGAGCGGAAGCAGGGCGCGGCGCGGATCGGACAGGGTCATGCAAGGGTCTCCCGGAAGGGCTGGCGGCGGGCGAACCCGCATCGGCGGACACCACGGACAGCATCGCTCCGCCCGCCAGGCTGGCAGTGGAAGAGGCGATGCCGGTCCGGTGGGGGCGGGCCATGCGATCGGGTTGGATTGGGTGGGTCGGGGTGCGACCTGGCCCGATCCTGCAACAGCCACCGCGCGCTGGCAAGTGCCATTTAGTTCGATCCAAATGCGGGAAATATCGCTGGAGTCGATTCTGGCGAGCGAACCTGCCGGAACGACCGCGAAATCCCCGGAGTCGCCGCCGCCCGGCGTGCGGTGGGGAGATGCGAGGCATCGGCGGCGGCGTGCAAAGGCGCGTTGCGGGGCAATGTCGTTGCGGCCCAGATGCTAGAATCACGGGCCTCGCAACCCGTTCACCGAATCCGCCATGAGCCATACCGCCACCGCGCCCGCCAACGCCGAGAAGCGTTACACCGTGCACCGCAGCGATCTGCCGTTGAGCTGCCCGACCCCGGAAATGGCGCTGTGGAACTCGCATCCGCGCGTGTACCTGCCGATCGAAGACGAGCCCAACGGCGAAGCGCAGTGCCCGTACTGCGGTTCCGTGTTCGTGCTGGCCGACTAAACGGCGGCCCCTTCGATGCGCCGATTGACCGTGGTGCAGTTGCTGCCGGCGCTGCACTCCGGCGGTGTCGAGCGCTCGACCCTGGAAATCGCTGCGGCCCTGGTCGCTGCCGGCCATCGTGCGCTGGTGGTCTCCGCCGGTGGCCGCCTGGTGCAGCCCCTGCTCGATAGCGGTGCCGAGCACCTCACCCTCGACATCGGCCGCAAATCGCTGCTGACGCTGCGCCACCTGCCGACCCTGCGCCGCCTGTTCGCTGAAGTCGGCGCGGACATCGTGCACGCCCGTTCGCGGCTGCCGGCATGGCTGGGCCTGTACGCGATCCGTGCCATGCCCGCCGCCCAGCGCCCGCACTGGGTAACCACCGTGCACGGGTTGAATTCGCCCAGTCGCTACAGCGCGGTGATGACCAGCGGTGAACGCGTGATCTGCGTGTCCAACACCGTGCGCGACTACGTGCAGCGGCACTATCCGACGGTACCCGAAGCGAAGCTGCAGGTGATTCCGCGCGGCGTCGATGTCACACAGTTTCCGCGCGTGGCCAGCGCCGACCGCCGGCCACGACTGGCGCTGGCAGCCGACTACCCGTGGCTGGCGCAGGTTGGGGGCCCGCTGCTGCTGCTGCCGGGGCGGGGCACCCGGCTGAAGGGACATGCCCATGCGCTGCAATTGCTCGCCGATGTACGTGCAGCTGGTGTGCCGGCACAGCTGTGGATGCTGGGCACCGATGAACCGGGCCGCGAAGCCTACGTGGCCGACCTGTGCCGGCAGGCCACTGCCTTGGACGTGACCGACGCCGTGCAGATCAGCACGCCGACCGCGCGCATCGCCCAGGCCTATGCGGCCAGCGATCTGGTGCTGCAGCTGTCGGACAAACCGGAAGCGTTTGGCCGCACCGTGGTCGAGGCGCTGTCGGTCGGCCGTCCGGTGCTGGGCTGGGATCATGGTGGCGTCGGCGAACTGCTTCGGCAGCTGCAGCCCGCTGGCGCGGTGCCGCTGGGCGATGCACGCGCGTTGGGTGAACGTGCGCTGGCCCTGCTGGCGCAGCCGCCGTCCCTGCCGACCCGCATCCCGTTTACGCTGCAGGCCATGCAGCGCGATACCCTCCGCCTCTATGCCGACCTCGCTGGCTGACTCCGCCGTCACCGTGCGCGACGACCGCGCCGGGCGCTGGGCGCCGTGGTGGGTGCTGACGTACGTAGCGCTGTGGCCATTGCCGGGCATCGCGGAGACCGTGCTGGGCCTTGGCGCGGTCTACGCCGCCGCGCGCATGGTCATGCGCCGCCTGCAGCGCCGCCCGCATCTGTTGAGCACGGCAGCGTGGGCGCTGACCTCCATCCTGTTCCTCGGCTATTGGCTGCCGCAGGCGTTCTCGGCGTTTGATGCAATCGATCCGGCAGCGTCGTGGACGAAGGCGGCTGCCGGCCTGCGCTACCTGCCCTTCATGTGGCTGGTGGCGATCGCGGTGGCCACGCCGGAACGCAGGCGGCTGACCTTCGGCGGCCTGGCGCTGATCACCGGCGCATGGACGCTGGATGCGCTGGTGCAGGCGCTGGCCGGAACCAGCCCGTGGTTCTGGTCGCTTGAGCAGCTGAAGCTTGCGGTGAGTGGTCACGCGTTGTGCCCGGCCACTGAGGCAGCCGTGGTCGATCGCCTCAGTGGGGCACTCGGGCCGTGCAACCTGAAGTTCGGCCAGGTCCTGGCCAGTCTCTCACCGTTCCTGTTGTTGCCGCTGGCGCGTCGCTTTGGCAATCCGGGTTGGGTACTGGCCGCGGCGGCGCTGGGCTGCGTGCTGCTGCTGGCCGGCTCGCGCGCGTCGTGGATCACCTTCGCGCTGGTGCTGGCCTACAGCGGCGTGCGCCAGTTCGGTGTGAAGCGGATGCTGCTGCTGGCGCTGCTCGGCGTGCTGGGCGCCGGCGTGCTCACCGCAGGCGTGCCGCAGCTGCGCGAACGCCTTGCGCGTACCGCGATGGCGTGGGATGGAAGCGAACGCGGTGTCGACGAGGCACTGTCGGGGCGCGCGCGTATCTGGGAAGCCGCCGTCTGCATGATCGAAGAACACCCGTTCAACGGCGTCGGCGCACGCGGTTTCCGCGATGCCTATCCCGCCTGCGTGGCCGAAGAGGGGCTGGCGGTATGGGGGGATGCTCCCGCCCTGCACGCGCATCAGATCGTGCTGGAAATCCTGGCAGAAACCGGGGTGATCGGCCTGCTGCTGTGGCTGGCAGCCGTGGCCCAGGCCTGGCGGGCCTGGCGCTATGCACCGACGGCCGCGCGTGACCGGGCCCGCCCTGCGATGCTGGCGCTGGCGGTCACCGTGTTCCCGCTCAACACGCATCTGGCGTTCTATTCCGCGTTCTGGGGCGGCCTGACCGTGCTGCTCGCTGCCTTGTTCGCCGGCAGCCTGCTGGCCCGCGACGCAGATGATTCCCCGCCGGTGAAGTGACCGCGCATCCGCGCATGGTAGGGATCAACCATGGAGTCGATCAGTAGATCCACGCCATGCGTGGATGAGGCTTTCCCGACCTGAACACGGTGACATCTCCACTATCGGTGCCCCGGCAGTTCGCGCACGCTGGAGGCATGGCCAGCCCCAGACTTCGCTACGGTCGGTATTCCCGATCCGGCAACGTTTATTCATTGACCACAGCAACCCTCGGCCGCGAACCGTTGTTCGCCGATGCGGCAAACGTGGCGATCCTTATCGACACCCTGCGCTTCGTCGAGCGTAGGGGCTTCAGCCACAGCCTCGCCTGGGTGGTCATGCCCGACCATCTGCACTGGCTGATGGAGCTGCGCGGAGGAACCCTGGCCGAGTGTATGGCCCTGCTCAAATCACGCAGCAGCCGACTGCTGAACCGGCGATTGGAGCGACGAGGGGCGCTGTGGCAGCACGGTTACCACGATCATGCCGTACGCAGCGATGAATCCCTTCATGAGAAGGCGATGTACATCCTGGCCAATCCGGTCCGTGCGGGCCTGGCCGGCACGTTGGGTGAGTACCCGCACGCATGGTGCCGTTGGCCGTTGTAGGTGCCGGCACCCGGATGTAGAGCATCCACGCATGGCGTGGATCTACTTCAGAATGCTCCGCGTCATCAAATTCACGCCATGTGTGGACGAAACCCTCCCGCCCCACCATTATTTGTAGAAATCACTCCGGCCGCCGGGCTGGCGCTTGAAGCGGCGGTGGATCCACAGGTACTGGTCGGGAGCCTCGCGCACCATCGCTTCGATGGCCTGGTTGACCCGCGTGGTATCGGCTTCCACATCCTCGCTGGGAAAGTTCTCCAGCGGCGCGCCGATCTTCAGGAAGTACTTTCCGCCCTCGCGGCGGTGGAAGTACGGAATCACCGCGCAGCCGGTCATGCGCGCCAGCTGGTGGGTGGCCGTAATAGTGGACGCGGTATGGCCGAAGAACGGGACGAACACGGTGTCCTTGCCACGCATGTCCTGGTCCGGCGCATACCAGAGAAAGCCGCCCTTCTTCAGGTGGCGCACGGTCGCGCGGATGTCCTCGTTGGCGAACATCGCCTTGGCATAGCGCAGGCGGCCGAACTTCACCGCCCACTCGTACACCGGGTTCTTGTGCTTGCGGTACATGCCTGAAAGATCGACGTAGTCGCACAGCAGGCGGCCGCACATCTCCAGGGTCATGAAATGGCCGGACACCAGCAGTACGCCGCGGCCTTCGGCCTGCATCCGCCGCAGATGTTCCAGGCCTTCGATCTGCACCTGTGGGCGGATGCGGACGATGCTGCCCCACCACGCGCGGATGCACTCGAACACGCCCACACCCAGTGCGTCGAAGCTGTCGCGCACCAGGCGCTGGCGCCAGGCTTCGTCCTTTTCCGGGAAACACAGCCGCAGGTTGACTTCGGCGGCGCGACGGCGGCTGCCGAGCAGGCGCCAGCTGATCCAGCCCACGCCACGACCGAGCGCACGCTGCAGCATCCACGGCAGGCGGGCGATGGCGAAGGCGCCGAGCATGGCGGCGAACATCGGCCAGTTGCGGGGATCGCGCAGCGACGGACGGACGGCGGTGGTGGCATCGGACATGGCGCCATTCTACCAACCCGGCAGCGTGTCTTTCCCGGGGGGCTCCCGTATCCTTGCCGCATGCGCAAAGACCCTGCCGAATGGATCCTGCGCGGCCTGTACTCGGCCGTGCTCTACATCCTGCTGCCGATCACCGTGTACCACCTGGTCTGGCGCGGTTTCCGGGTCCGTGAATACTTCCGGCGCTGGGACGAGCGCTATGCCTCGTATCCGCAGCCGACCGGCCAGCCGCGGGTCTGGCTGCATGCGGTCTCGGTGGGCGAGGTCAATGCCGCCGCGCCGCTGGTGAATGCCCTGCGCCAACAGCGTCCGGACATCCGCTGGGTCATCACCACCATCACCCCGACCGGTTCGGAGCGCGTGCGTGCGCTGTGGGGGGACGCGCTGGACCACGTCTATCTGCCGTACGACGTGCCGGGCAGCGTCAACCGCTTCCTCGGCCACTTCCAGCCCAGCCTGGCGCTGATCCTGGAAACCGAGCTGTGGCCGAACATGCTGTTCGGCTGCCGCGACCGCCATATTCCGGTCTATATCCTCAACGCCCGCCTGTCTGCGCGTTCGCTGCGCGGTTACCGGGTGCTGGCGGCGCTGATCCGCCGTGCGCTGCGCACGGTCACCTGCGTGGCCGCGCAGTCGCAGGACGACGCCGCGCGCTTCGTGCAGCTGGGGGCGGCGCGGGAACAGGTGCAGGCCCTGGGCAACCTCAAGTTCGATATCGCCACGCCGGATGTGCAGGGCTTCGTCGAGCAGTTCCACGCCTGCGTGCCCGCCGGGCGCCCGGTGTGGATCGCGGCCAGTACCCATGATGGCGAGGAGCAGGCGGTGATCGACCTGCATCGGCGCCTGCGCCAGCAGCACCCCGACCTGTTGTTGCTGTGGGCGCCGCGGCACCCCGAGCGCTTCCCGAAGGTGGAGGCGCTGGCGCGCGAGCAGGGCTGGAGCGTGGCGACCCGTCGTGCGAAGCAATGGCCCGAGGCCGGCACGGGTGTATTCGTCATCGACACCCTGGGCGAGCTGATGCCGTTCTATGCCTGCGCGCAGGTTGCCTTCGTCGGCGGCAGCCTGCAGCCGATCGGTGGCCACAACCTGCTGGAACCGGCGGCAATGGGTACTGCGGCTGTGACCGGCCCCCACCTGCACAACTTCGCCGAGATCTCCCGCCGCATGCGTGAGGCCGGTGCCTTGCTGATCGGCGATGACGTGCAAGCGGTGGGTGACCTGCTGCAGCACCTGCTCCAAGACCCGCAGGCGCGCGAGGACATGGCGCGGGCAGGCTGCACGTTGATCAGCAATGGCCGTGGCGCTTTGCAGCGCACGCTGGCCCTGGTCGCGCCACATCTGCCGCCGCCGCGCGGCTGAGTCCACCGGCCGCACAGGCCTGCGCCCAGTCCGTCGACTGACGTGATCGACTGCATCAATTCTGCTTAGCGGGCGGAGTTCTGTCGCGACAGAACCGGGTGCGCGTCGCTGGGCGTGTCTGCGGTCACATCGCGGCGCGCACGGCAAGGATTCTGATATCGCCCTTCGGCGCAGGCTGCCAGCCTGCTGTCGACCGCGCTTGGACGGATATCAAGGGAGCTTGCGATGGATGGGGGCAGCAGGCCGGAGGGCATCGGTGATGCCCGGCCCGGCATGGAGCATCTTGCAGTGGTGGCGCTGACGCTGCTGCTGGGGGGCAATGTGGTCGCGCTGATCGGCCAGCACACGGCGGCCGAGGCTGGGCCGGCCATCGTGCTGAGCCTGTTGCTGGCCGCACTGGGTACGATGCCACTGCTGTATTGCCTGCACGCCCTCAACCAGCAGCTGCCGGCTGTCGATGGCCTGCAGGGAGTGTTGCGTGCGTGCTGGGGCCGGGCATCCGCCGGTGTGCTCGGCGGCGCGCTGTTGTTGGAACTGGTGGCGACCATGGGTGGCGTGGCGCAATCGCTGGCCCGTCATCTGCGTGCACTGCTGGCCTATTGTGGCGTCGAGGCCGACTACGCGGTGCCGGGTCCGCTGATGGCCAGCCTGGCGGTGCTTCTGATTGGTGTGGTCGGGTTGCTGCCGTGGCGACGAATGGTTCTGGTGGCGTGTGCGCTGTTGACGATGAAGATCGGGACCGGCCTGCTGCTGGTGGCACTGGCAGCCCGTTACATGCACTACGCGCACTGGATTCCCTGGCTGCCGGAGGCGACGGCTCCCTATCGCTTTGGGCTTGGTGGTGTATTGGCGGCGAGCGTGCCGCTGCTGGGTGCGTTCGCCAGCGTGGGCCTGGCGGTTGGATTTCCCGGCTTGGGCGGGCAGGTGAAGGCGCGCCAGTCGCGGCTGCTGGCGGGCATGCTGCTGCTGGCCATGCTGTTGCTGATCGTGGTCGCTGCATTGCAGGCCGGGCTGGTCGAGTTCCCTGCATTGGACAGCACGCGACCGCTGGCGGTAGCCCTGCAACCGCACCCGCAGCTGCAGTGGCTGATGCCGTTGCTGCCGCTGGCCGGCGCGGCCGGATTGGCCGCGCTGCTGCTGGTGCTGCTGCGGGTGGGCCTGTGCTTGGCGATGCAGCTGTGGCCGGCACGGCATGACGAAGCAATCGGCATGCATGTGCGGGCGGTGCCGGTCGCGTTGATTCTGTCAGCGGCGGTGCTGGCTTTCGGCGTGCCCGCGGGCATCCTGCCGGTGCTGCCCGGCCCGGTCGTGCTGGTGGTGATGGCCGCCCTGTGCCTGGCCGTACTGCGCGGGCAGTCACCGTTGGCACGTGGCCTTGCGCTGCTGGCGCCTGTGGCCGCCGGACTGTGCATGCTGGCCGCCATCGGGTGGCTGCGGGCCTGGCCCGGCTGATGGCCGTGCATCGCGCACAAAAAAGCCACCCTCGCGGGTGGCTTTTCGTTGCCGGCAGGCGACGGCTCAGTGCGTCGTCGTTGCCGGATTGCCCGCGTCCTGGGTCAGCAGGCGGTTCACGTCCTGCAACTCGGCCACGTCCAGTGCGCCCAGCGACTGGCTCAGCAGCAGGCGGTTCTGCAGGAAGGTGTAACGGGCCTGGGCGTAGTCCAGCTGCGCCGAGAACAGGATGCGCTGGTTCTGGATCACATCCAGCACGGTACGGGTGCCGACCTCCAGGCCGACCTGCGAAGCGTCGTACGCGCTCTGCGCCGAGACCACCGCCAAGCGGCGGGCTTCCACTTCGCTGATGCCCTGCACCAGGGTCTGGTAGGCATTGCGGGTATTGCGGTCCAGGGCACGCTTCTGCTGCTCGTAGCCGTCCTGGGCGATGTCACGCTGGGCCAGCGCCTGGCGCACGCCGGACTGGGTGGCACCACCGGAGAAGATCGGCACGCTCAGGGTCAGGCCGATGCTGTTGGTGCGTGCGTCCGGCGACAACGAGCCGGCGCCGGTGCTGTCGCCCCAGGTCGCGCTCTTGCCCCAGCTGCCGCCCAGCGACAGGGTCGGGTAATGGCCACCGCGGGCAGCCTGCACGCCAGCTTCGGCCGCACTGACCTTCAGCTCCTGCGCCTTCAGCGCCGGATTCTGGGTGGTGGCCTGCTGCACCAGCTCATCGATGTTGCCGCGGTTGGCCGGCACTTCCGGGCGGAAGTCCGCCGGCAGGCCACGCAGGTTGGTCACCGGCTGGCCGGTCAGTTCGGTCAGGGCCTGGTAGTTATCGGCCAGGGTGTTCTGCGCAATGATGGTGTTGGCACGCGCCTGGTCGTACTGGGCGCGTGCTTCGTGCACGTCGGTGATCGGCGCCAGGCCCACTTCCAGGCGCTTGTCGGCGAAGTCGAACTGCTTCTTCGCGGCCGCTTCGTTGGTCTGCGCGGCGTTCAGCGATTCGATCGCCACCAGCACGTTGAAGTAGGCCGCCGAGGTGCGCACGATCAGGTTGTCGTTGGCCGATTCGAGGGTGAAGTCCGCCGCCTTGCTCAGCTCACGCTGCGAGCGCAGGTTGTTGATCTGGGTCCAGTTGAACAGCGTCTGGCTGCCGTCGATCGTGTAGGTGCGGCGCTTGTTGGTGAACGAGCCGGAGTTGGCGTCGGCGTTCGGCTCGCTGCGCGTGCGGTTCAGCGCGGCCTGGCCGTTGATCTGCGGCAGCAGGGCGGCACGCGCCTGCACGGCGCCTTCCTTGTCGTACAGCCGGGTCGATTCGGCGGCCGACAGCTGCGGATCGCCGTTGCGGGCCATTTCGTAGACCTGCAGCAGGTCGGCGGCATGGGCGGACAACGGCAGCAGGGCAGTGGCCAGCGCAACAGCGAGGGATCGGCGGATCATTGCGGCTTCCTTGGACTCAGAGGTGGAACTGGGGGGCCGGGGCGGCACCACGCAGGTAATCGATATCGGTCTCGAACAGGGACTCGGAGCTGCCGTCGGCCTTGACCAGCAGGGCCTCCATCGCCGGCGAGCGGCCGTGGATCACGAACAGGCGGCCACCCGGACGCAGCCACGAGGCGAACTGTGACGGCACCACGTCGACCGCACCAGTGACACAGATCACGTCAAAGCGGCGTTCGGTCTGCCAGGACAGGGCATCGGCCACTTCCACGCGGACGTTGCTGCCCAGGCCGGAAGCGTCCAGGCGGGCACGCGCGGCGGCGGCCAGCTCCGGGTCGATTTCCAGGCTCAGCACATCGCGCGCCAGCGCGCCGATGCAGGCGGCCAGGAAGCCGCTGCCGGTGCCGATTTCCAGCACTTCGTCACCCGGCTGCAGGTCCAGCGCCTGCAGGGTACGGCCCTCGATGACCGGCTTCATCATCTTCTGGCCGTGGCCTATCGGCAGTTCGACATCGGCGTAGGCCAGTGCCCGGTGTGCATCGGCGACAAAAGCCTCGCGCGGCAGGCGGGCCAGGACGTCGAGCACCTTGATGTCCAGCACGTCCCAGGGACGGATCTGCTGTTCCACCATCAGTTCGCGGGCGTGGGCGTAATCAATCGTCATGAGGTTCAAATCCAGCGCAGTGGGCCGGCCATTTTACCGGTGCCGGAGGCCGGCGGCGCGCCCAGAGCATCAGCTGCCGGGGGCCGGGGTCGCAGTGCCGGAAGTCATCGCGACCTCCGGTTCGTTCAGTTTTGGTTATTCAGCTGTTCCGGCCCCTCGCGGCGCGTAGGCGCGCAGGAAGAAGTCGATGCTGGCGGTCACGTGGGCAAGAGGGTCGCATTCCACCGGTGACAGTGGCATGCCGCACATCATATGCATGTGCACTTCGCCCTTGACCAGGGTCAGGAACTGCTCGCCAGCCAGCGAATAGTCGGTGATTTCCAGCTCGCCGCGCTCGGCGCGTGCCCGCAGGAAGTCAGCCAGGGCCTCGCAGGTACGTTCCGGTCCTGCCTTCCAGAACAGCTCGCGCAGGCGTTCGTCGGTCTCCGGCGCCATCATCATGCGCTGGATCGAGATCGCCGCGTCGGAGGTGATCAGTTCGAAGAAGGCCAGACCGATGCCGATCAGCTGGTCGCGCAGCGGGCCGTCCGTGTCGGCCACGAACAGGGCATCGGGCAGCATTTCAATGCACTTTGACTGCACGGCCTCGGAGAACAGGGTCTCCTTGTCGCCGAAGTGGCTGTACACGGTCAGCTTCGAGACGCCGGCCTGGGCGGCGATGGTGTCCATGCTCACGCCGGTATACCCCTGTTCGATGAACAGTACCTTGGCTGCTTCAAGGATCGCCGCGCGCTTGCCCAGATCCTTGGGGCGCCCGGGTCCGGCGGCCTTGGCAGCAGGCTTGGCCGACGGCTTGCGGGAAGTGGAAGAACTCATCGCAACAATACTAGACCAAGCGGTTCGATATTTATACTATACCGGCCGGTTTATTAAATTGGGCCGGCAGTCGCGGCTCCCCCTTGTTGCAACCCTGTGTTTTCAGGACGTTGACCGATGAAGATCGTGCGCTGGATGGGCGGTATGGTGTGGGTGGCTGCGCTGGCAGCCTGTTCGGGACAGGAACAGGCGCCGCAGGCGGCCGTGCCGGTACTGGTGGTTCACCCCGGCGAACAGGCCGGACAGGCGCCGGCGGCATTCCCGGGCACGGTGCGTGCCCGCCAGGAAAGCCCGCTGTCGTTCCGCGTCGGAGGCAACCTGGTCAAGCGCCACGTCGATGCCGGCCAGCGGGTGAAGAAGGGCGACGTGCTGGCCGAACTGGACGTGGCTGACTTCGCGCTGCAGGCCCGTGCCTCACAGGCGCAGCTGGCTGCGGCCGAGGCCGACCTGGTGCGTGCCCGCGATGACCTCAAGCGCTACCAGGTGCTGGCCGACCAGCAACTGGTCAGCCGCTCGCAGCTGGACCAGCAGTCCGCGGCGTTCAAGGCCGCGCAGGGCCAGGCCAATGCGGCCCGCGCCAACCTCGATGTGCTGCGCAACCAGGCTGACTACGCGCAGCTGCGCGCGCCGGCCGATGGCGTGATCGCCAGCCGCGAGGCCGAAGCCGGGCAGGTGGTGTCCGCCGGCCAGACCATCTTCAACCTGGCCGCCGATGGCGGCCGCGAAGTGCTGATCGACCTGCCTGAAGCCACCATCCGCGACTACGCGGTCGGCCAGCCGGTCGAGGTGGAACTGTGGAACCGCCCGGGCCAGCGCCTGCCCGGTACGATCCGCGAGATCGCCGCCGCCGCCGATCCGCAGGCACGCACCTATGCCACCCGCGTCAGCCTGGCCGCCGATGCGCTGGCCGATGTCGAACTGGGCCAGAGCGCGCGCGTCTACAGCAGCGCCGGTCGCCACGGTACCCTGCAGCTGCCGCTGGGCGCGCTGCAGCGCGGTGCCAACGGTGCCGCCAGCGTGTGGGTGGTCGATCCGGCCAACAGCACGCTGAAGGCCGCCTCGGTCACCACCGGTGCGTTTGGCAGCGAGACCGTGCCGGTGCTGTCCGGCGTGAACGCGGGTGACTGGGTGGTTGCCGCCGGTGGCCACCTGCTGCGAGCGGGCCAGCCGGTGATCGCCGTGGACCGGCAGAACCGCCCGGTGCTGAAGCCGGCCGCGCCGGCCGCTGCCGCCAAGGCCAGGGAGTAAGCCGGTGCGCCGCTTCAATCTTTCCGAGTGGGCGCTGGCCAATCGCCCGCTGGTGCTGTTCGCGATGCTGGCCTTCGCGCTGATCGGCGCGTGGTCGTACAAGCACCTGGGCCAGTCCGAGGATCCACCATTCACCTTCAAGGCGATGGTGGTGCGCACGCTGTGGCCGGGCGCCACCGCCGAGCAGGTCTCGCGCCAGGTGACCGAGCCGATCGAGAAGGCGCTGATGAACACCGGCGAGTACGAGTTCATCCGCTCCTATTCGCGCCCCGGCGAATCGCAGGTCATCTTCATGGCCCGCGACAGCCTGCGTTCCAGGCAGATCCCGGACCTGTGGTACCAGGTGCGCAAGCGCGTGGGCGACATCCGTGCGACGCTGCCGCGCGAGATCGTCGGCCCGTTCTTCAACGATGAGTTCGGCGACACCTACGGCAACATCTATGCGTTGACCGGCAAGGGCTTCGACTACGCGGTGATGCGCGACTACGCCGACCGCATCCAGCTGGAACTGCAGCGCGTGCCCGATGTCGGCAAGATCGACCTGGTCGGCCTGCAGGACGAGAAGGTCTGGATCGAGCTGTCCAACACCCGCCTGGCCACGCTGGGTGTGTCGATGCAGCAGGTACAGCAGGCGCTGGCCGACCAGAATGCGGTCACCGGCACCAGCTTCTTCGAGACCGCCACCGATCGCGTGCAGCTGCGCGTGACCGGCCAGTTCAACGACATCGAAGCAATCCGCCAGTTCCCGATCCGTGCTGGCGACCGCACCGTGCACCTGGGTGACATCGCCGAGGTCAAGCGCGGCTTCGCCGATCCGGCGTCGCCGAAGATGCGCTTCATGGGCGAAGAGGCGATCGGCCTGGCGGTGGCGATGAAGGATGGCGGTGACATCCTCAAGCTCGGTGCCAACCTTGATGCCGAGTTCCAACGGCTGCAGAAGACCCTGCCGGCCGGCATGCAGCTGCGCAAGGTGTCCGACCAGCCGCAATCGGTGGAAGAGTCGGTCGGCGAGTTCGTGCAGGTGCTGACCGAGGCGGTGGTGATCGTGCTGCTGGTCAGCTTCTTCTCGCTGGGCCTGCGCACCGGCCTGGTGGTGGGCGTCACCATTCCGCTGGTGCTGGCGATGACCTTCTTCGTCATGCACTACTTCGACATCGGCCTGCACAAGATCTCGCTGGGCGCGCTGGTGCTGGCGCTGGGCCTGCTGGTGGACGATGCGATCATCGCGGTGGAGATGATGGCCACCAAGATGGAGCAGGGCTACGACCGCCTGCGCGCGGCCAGTTTCGCTTGGGAATCGACTGCGTTCCCGATGCTGACCGGTACGTTGATCACCGCAGCCGGCTTCCTGCCGATCGCCACGGCGGCATCGAGCACCGGTGAATATACGCGTTCGCTGTTCCAGGTGGTGACCATCGCGCTGGTGGTGTCGTGGATCGCGGCCGTACTGTTCATTCCCTACCTGGGTGACAAGATGCTGCCGGACCTGTTCAATCCGCAGCCGCCCAAGCCGGGCAGCCTGTCCGCGCGCTGGCATGCCAAGCGCCAGCAGTGGGCCGACCGCTACCCGGCGCTGGCCAACCTGATTGCGCCGCCGCAGCATGGGCACGACCATGATCCGTACCAGCGCCCGTTCTATCGCAGCTTCCGCCGCTTCCTCGATACCTGCCTGCGCCATCGCTGGTGGGTGATCGCCGCGACCATCGCCCTGTTCGTGTTCTCGCTGATGATGTTCCGCTTCGTGCCCCAGCAGTTCTTCCCGGACTCGACCCGGCCGGAGCTGATGGTGGACATCGAGCTGGCCGAGGGCGCCTCGCTGCGCTCGACCCAGGCCCAGGCCGAGAAGCTGGAAAAGCTGCTGTCCCGCCGCGAGGGCATTGCCAACTACGTGTCCTATGTGGGCACCGGTTCGCCGCGCTTCTATCTGCCGCTGGACCAGCAGCTGCCGGCGACCAACTTCGCCCAGTTCGTGGTGTTGGCCAAGGACATCAAGGCGCGCGAGAGCACCCGCGACTGGCTGCTGCACGAGGTGATCCCGAAGTTCCCGGACGTGCAGATGCGCGTGACCCGCCTGGAGAACGGACCGCCGGTCGGCTATCCGGTGCAGATGCGCATCTCCGGCGAGCACATCGAGAAGGTGCAGGCGATCGCGCGCCAGGTCGAGGCCAAGGTGCGGGAGAACCCGCACGTGATGAACGTCAACCTGGACTGGAGCGAGCCGAGCAAGGTGGTGCGCCTGGTGGTCGACCAGGAGCGCGCCCGTGCGCTGGGCGTTAGCAGCGCCCAGGTCAGCCAGTTCCTGTCCAGTTCGTTGGCCGGGCAGTCGGTGAGCGTGTATCGCGAAGGCAATCGCCAGATCGAGATGCTGCTGCGCGGGCCGGCCGATGAGCGCAACCAGCTGGAGCTGCTGTCCAGCCTGTCGATGCCCACCGCCAACGGTGGCAGCATCACGCTGTCGCAGGTGGCGACGATGGAGTACGGCTTCGAGGACGGCATCATCTGGCACCGCAACCGGTTGCCGACGGTGACCGTGCGCGCCGACATCAGTGATGGCATGCAGGCGCTGGACGTGGTTCATCAGATCCTGCCCACACTGGATGGCATCCGTGCCGAGCTGCCCAGTGGTTACCTGCTGGAAACCGGCGGTACCGTGGAGGATTCGGCACGTGGCCAGAACTCGATCAAGGCCGGCATGCCGCTGTTCCTGGTGGTGGTGGCCACGCTGCTGATGCTGCAGCTGCGCAGCTTCTCGCGTGCAGCGATGGTGCTGGTGACCGCGCCGCTGGGCATCATCGGCGCGACCCTGTTCCTGCTGCTGTTCCGGGCGCCGTTCGGCTTCGTCGCGCTGCTGGGCACGATCGCGCTGGCCGGCATGATCATGCGCAACTCGGTGATCCTGATCGACCAGATCCAGCAGGACATCGATGCCGGGCATGACCGCTGGCATTCGATCATCGATGCCACGGTGCGCCGTTTCCGCCCGATCGTGCTGACCGCGCTGGCGGCGGTGCTGGCGATGATTCCGCTGTCGCGCAGCGCGTTCTACGGCTCGATGGCGATCTCGATCATGGGCGGCCTGATCGTCGGTACGGTGCTGACGCTGGTGTTCCTGCCGGCGCTGTATGCGGCGTGGTTCCGGGTGAAGCCGGACGAATCCGGGGCGTAACGCCGACCGGGGTCGGATCCCTCTTCCTCCGGGAAAAGGGTCTGGCCCCACCCATGCCGGTTGGTCCCTTCCCAGGTGGGGGCCAACCTTGGTTGGCACGGATGCCCCATCCACGCATGGCGTGGATCTACTGCAGCTGCAGGCCGGCCCTCAAGACCGGCAGCAGCCATTCGATGAACACCTGAACACGCTGCGCGCGGTGTTGCCGATGCGGTTGCAACAGCGTCACCGGCAAGGGCTGCGCCACGTGCTGTGGCATCACCTCCACCAACGCGCCGGATTGCAGTTCGGCCTGCACGTCGTAGCGCGGAATCTGCAGCAACCCCAACCCCGCCACACAGCACGCAATCGATGCCTCGGCGCTGTTCACACGCACCCAGCCGGGCATCGGCAGCGTGCGCAGTTGGCCGCCGTCCTGCCACTCCCACGATTCCACCCGTGCCGTGGTCGGCGACGCGTAGTTCACCGCGCGGTGCTGCGGCAGGTCGGCAGGATGCTGCGGCACGCCGTGTTCGCGCAGGTAAGCGGGCGCGGCGACGTTGACGAAGTCGAGCTGGCCCAGCGTGCGCGCCACCAGGCTGGAATCGCCCAGTTGACCGACCCGCAGCACCGCATCGCAACCGTCCTCGATCAGGTTTACCGCGCGGTCGGTCATGCCCAGGTCCACTTCCACCTGCGGATACTGCGCGAAGAATTCGGGCAGCGCCGGTGCGATGATGCGGCGGCCGATGCGGCTGGGCACGTCGATCTTCAGCAGACCGACCGGTTGCGCATCGTCTTGACGGAACAGCGATTCGGCGTCCTCGACCTCGGCGATCAGGCGCAGGCAGCGGGCATGGAACACGTCGCCATCATGGGTGGTGGACACCCGGCGGGTCGAGCGCTGCAGCAGACGGGTGCCAAGACGCTGTTCGAGCTCGGCCACCGCCGCCGAAACGGTCGAGCGGGGCAGGCCGAGCTGGTCGGCGGCGCGGGTGAAGCTGGCGCACTCCACGACCCGGGTGAAGATGCGGAAGCGATCGATCCGGTCCATTGTTCGCTGGCTCTGGAAAGTTAAGTCAATGTGGCGGGCTTTATCCGCTTTTTCTGCACGATATCGTCGTCAGGGCAGGGTTGCCACCCCGGGTAGCCCCCTCCCGAGACCGAAGCCATGACCGAGCATTCCCTCAAGGGCAAGACCGTGCTGATCGCCGGTGGCGCCAAGAACCTGGGCGGCCTGATCGCCCGCGACTTCGCCGCACAGGGCGCCAAAGCCATCGTCATCCACTACAACAGTGCCGCTACCCAGGCCGATGCAGAAGCGACTGTAGCCGCAGTGCAGGCCGCCGGCAGCAAGGCGGTGGCCCTGCAGGGCGACCTGACCTCGGCGGCAGCGATGGAGCGCTTGTTCGCCGATGCCGTGGCCGCAGTCGGCCGTCCCGACATCGCCATCAATACGGTCGGCAAGGTATTGAAGAAACCGCTGCTGGACATCAGCGAAGCGGAGTACGACGAGATGAGCGCGGTCAACGCCAAGGCGGCGTTCTTCTTTCTCAAGGAAGCCGGCCGCCACGTCAACGACGGTGGTCGCATCTGCACCCTGGTCACCTCATTGCTGGGTGCCTACACGCCGTTCTATTCCAGCTACGCCGGTACCAAGGCGCCAGTCGAGCACTTCACCCGCGCGGCGTCGAAGGAGTTCGGTGAGCGCGGCATCTCGGTGACTGCGATCGGGCCCGGCCCGATGGACACGCCGTTCTTCTACCCGGCCGAGAGTGCCGATGCGCAGGCGTACCACAAGACCGCGGCCGCGCTCTCGGCGTTCACCCGCACCGGGCTGACCGACATCGCCGATATCGTGCCGTGGATCCGCTTCCTGGTCACCGATGGATGGTGGATGACGGGGCAGACCATCCTGGTCAATGGTGGGTACACCACCAAATAATGCAGCCACGCCAGGCGTGGCTGCCTGCTACCTGTAGAGTCGAGCCATGCTCGACTGCTGTTGCATGAGCCGAGCATGGCTCGGCTCTACAGGTATTGCCCGATGGGTCAGCGCAGCTTGGCGAGCACGGCGTCGGTGGCAGCGGCGGTACTCACCGCCTGGCCCTTGGCGGCCAGATCGGCGGTGAACACGCCATCGTCCAGCACGGCGTGCACTGCAGCTTCCACCGCCGCAGCCTCGGCTTCCAGCCCCAGCGAATGGCGCAGCAGCATCGCGGCGCTGAAGATCGTCGCGTACGGATTGGCGATGCCCTTGCCGGCGATGTCCGGGGCCGAACCGTGGATCGGTTCGTAGATGCCGACCGCACCCGGCTCACCCAGCGAGGCCGACGGCAGCAGGCCGAGCGAGCCGGCCAGCATCGAGGCTTCGTCGGTGAGGATGTCGCCGAACATGTTCTCGGTGACGATCACGTCGTACTCGCGCGGCTTGGCCAGCAGGTGCATGGCCATCGAATCGACCAGCTGGTGCTCCAGCGCCACCTCCGGGAACTCCTCGCGGCCGATGCGAGCGGCCACGTCACGCCACAGGCGCGAGGTCTCCAGCACGTTGGCCTTGTCCACCGAGGTGACCTTGCCGCGACGCTGCTGCGCCAGGCGGAAGGCACTGCGCAGCACGCGTTCGATCTCGGCCACGGTGTAGCGGCACAGGTCGCTGGCGCTGTCGGCGTCGCGGGTCTTGTCGCCGAAGTAGATGCCACCGGTCAGCTCGCGCACCACCACGAAGTCCACGCCCTGCAGCAGCTCGGCCTTGATCGGCGAGGCATGCAGCGCGGCTTCATGGGTACGCACCGGGCGCAGGTTGGCATACAGGCCCAGTGCCTTGCGGATTGCCAGCAGGCCCTGTTCCGGACGCACCTTGGCGTTCGGGTCGGACCACTTCGGGCCGCCGACCGCGCCCAGCAGCACGGCGTTGGCGGCCTGGCAGGCTTCCAGGGTCGACGCCGGCAGCGGTTCACCGTGGCGGTCGATGGCAACGCCACCGATGTCGTGCTCGCTGAAGGTGAAGGTGTGGTTGAAGCGCTCGGCGACGGCCTTCAGGACGGCCACTGCCGCGGCGGCCACTTCCGGGCCGATGCCATCACCGGGCAGGACAACAATTTCAGCGTGCATGCTCACTCTCGTAACGTTCGATTTCAGGGACACGGCCCAACAGATACCCCAACTGGTCCACGCCTTCCAGCAGGCAGGTCTGCGAGAAGCCATCCAGCGGGAAGGAATAGACGCGGCCATCGGGCGTGCGCAGTTCGCGCGCAGCCACGTCGATGGTCAGCGCATCGTCCGGGCGCTGCATCAGCGCCTGCACGTCGGCCTCGTCCAGCACGATCGGCAGCAGGCCGTTCTTCAGCCCGTTGCCGCGGAAGATATCGGCGATCTCGCTGCTGACGATGGCACGCAGGCCCAGGTCGGTCAGCGCCCACGGCGCATGTTCGCGCGAAGAACCGCAGCCGAAGTTGCGGCCCGCCAGCAGGATGCTGCGGCCGGCGTTGTGCGGCTGGTTGAAGGCGAAGTCGGCCACCGGCGAACCATCAGCCTGCCAGCGCCAGTCATTGAACGCGTTGCGGCCCAGGCCGGCACGCTCGGTGGTGGACAGGAACCGTGCCGGGATGATCTGGTCGGTGTCAATGTTGGTCTGGCGCAGCACCACGCTGGCCGAGGTCAGGGTACGGAAACCGGCCATCACGCCACCTCCTGTGCGAACAGTTCGCGGGTATCGGCCACGTGCCCGTTGACCGCGGCCCACGCCGCGCTCATCGGCGAAGCCAGCAGGGTGCGCGAACCGGGGCCTTGGCGGCCCTCGAAATTGCGGTTGCTGGTGCTCACGGCCAGCTGGCCGGGCGCGACCAGATCGCCGTTCATGGCGATGCACATCGAACAGCCCGGCTCGCGCCACTCGGCCCCGGCAGCGCGCACGATCTCGTGGATGCCCTCGGCCTCGGCCTCGCGCTTGACGATCTCCGAGCCCGGCACCACCAGCATGCGCACGCGGTCAGCGACGCGGCGGCCGCGCAGGACCTGCGCGACTTCGCGCATGTCGCTCAGGCGGCCATTGGTGCACGAACCGACGAACACCACGTCCACCGGCGTACCGGCCAGCGCCTTGCCCGCCTGGAAGTGCATGTAGTCCAGGCCCTTCTGTGCGGCGGCATCGTTGGCCGCCGGAATCGGCGCGTCCACTGCGATGGCCGTGCCCGGATGGGTGCCCCAGGTCAGGGTCGGGCGGATGTCGGTGGCGTCGATGCGTACTTCGCTGTCGAAGCGCGCGCCGTCATCACTGCGCAGCTGCTGCCAGCGCGCCACCGCAGCCTCGAAATCGGCGCCCTTTGGGCCGCGCGGGGTGTTGGCGACGAAGTCGAAGGTGACCTGGTCGGGCGCGACCATGCCGGCGCGTGCACCGGCCTCGATCGACATGTTGCACAGGGTCATGCGCTGTTCCATGTCCATCGCTTCGATGGTGCTGCCACGGAACTCGATGACGTGGCCGGTGCCGCCGTTGACGCCGATCACGCCGATGATGTGCAGCACCACGTCCTTGGCGCCGACGCCGGGCGCCAGCGGGCCATCGACGGTGATCGCAAAGGTCTTCGCCTTGCGCTGAAGCAGGCACTGCGTGGCCAGCACATGGCCGACTTCGCTGGTGCCGATGCCGAACGCCAGCGAACCGAAGGCCCCGTGGGTGGATGTGTGGCTGTCACCGCAGACGATGGTCATGCCCGGCTGGGTGAAGCCCTGTTCCGGCGCGATCACGTGGACGATGCCGCGATTGTCCGAGGCCATGTCGAACAGCTCGATGCCGTGCTCGGCGCAGTTGCGTGCCAGCGTGGCGACCTGTGCCTCGGAGGCGGCGCTGGCATAGGGTAGCGTGCCGTCCGCGGCGGCCGGCAGGGTCGGCGTGGAGTGGTCCATCGTCGCCTTGGTGCGGTCCGGGCGGCGCGGCGACAGGCCGCGCTCGCGCAGCTCGGTGAACGCCTGCGGCGAGGTCACCTCGTGGATCAGGTGCAGGTCGATGTACAGCACGGCGGGCGCGCTGTCGGATTCGGGAACCACCACGTGGGCGTCCCACAGTTTGTCGTACAGGGTGCGGGGAGCGGAAGTCATGCGTATGCCTGGCAGAAGTACGAAATAGCGAACATCAGTAAAGAAGGCGGAACGGTCAAGTCAGCGACGGCGGGCGAGCACGCGCAGCCGCACATAGTCCGCCAGCGGCTGGCCGGCGGCGTTGCGCGGCAGCTCGGCCAGCAGCGCGCTCGCGGCCTCGCGCACCGTAGCGCGTGCCTCGGCTGGCAGGTCGTCCAGCAGCGGCGCGGCGAACACGCGCAGCCAGCCGGCCACGCCGGTCGGCAATGCCGTTGGGCGCGGCGTGCACTCGATCAGCTGCACCTGGAAGCCATGCTGGCGCAGGCGGTCGGCGTAGGCATCGGCCGTCGGGAAGTACCACTGGAAGGCGCTGGCGCCATGGCCGTGCGCCACGCGTGCGGCCTGCACGGCCGCGATGATCGTGGCCACGTTGCCATGGCCGCCGAACTCGGCGACGAAGCGGCCACCGGGGCGCAGGGCGCGGCGCACGCCTTCCAGCACGCGGTCGGGAGTGCCCATCCAATGCAGTGCCGCGTTGCTGAACACTGCATCGAACTCGCTGTCGAACGACAGTGCGTGGCCGTCCATCACCTGGGCATCGACACCGCGCGCGCGGGCGGCGATCACCAGTTCCGGCGAGGCATCCACGCCGTGGATGCGCGCACCGCTCAGCGCCAGTTCGGTGCTGAGCACACCATCGCCACAGCCCAGGTCGAGGATGCGTTCACCCGCGCGCGGTTCGAGCAGGCGCGAGACCGCGCCGCCGAGCAGAGGCACGAAGCCGGCATCGATCGCATAGTCCCGGGCATTCCACTGCTGGCCAGCGGCGCTGGCCGGGGTGGGGGTGTCGAAGGCGCTCATGGCGGGTTCCTCAGGCGGTGGCGGGGGTGGGAACGTCGGTGCTGCTGTGGGCGGCGGCCTGGCGCTGGCGCAGCAGACGATTGGCAACATCCAGCCAGGCCAGCGCGGAGGCTTCGATGATGTCCTTGCTGGTGCCGGTGCCGTCGTACTCCACGCCCTCGTGGCGCACGCTCAGGTTGGCTTCGCCACGCGCATCCGCGCCGATGCCGACGCTGTGCACGTGGTAGCTGTCCAGCATCAGCTGCACGCCGGTGGCGGCCGACAGCGCGCCGAACAGCGCATCGACCGGGCCGTCGCCCTGTGCGGTTTCGGCCACGCGGTTTCCGTCCGGGTCGGACAGTTCGACCAGCGCGTTGGCGCGGCTGCCCACATCGCTGATGGTCATCGAGGCCAAGCGGTAGCCCTGTGCATTGGAGCCGCCCTGCATCAGCGTCTGCAGGTCGGCATCGGTGACCACGCGCTGCTGCTCGCACAGGCCCTTGAACTGCTCGAATACCAGCTTCAGTTCGTCTTCGTCCAGCCAGAAACCCAGCGCGCGCAGGCGCGCTTCGACGGCGGCGCGACCGCTGTGGCGGCCCAGCACCATCTGCGAATCCTCCCAGCCCACGTCTTCCGGACGCATGATTTCGTAGGTGCCGCGATGGCGCAGCATGCCGTGCTGGTGGATGCCCGATTCGTGGGCAAAGGCATTGGCACCGACGATGGCCTTGTTGCGCTGTACCGGCATGCCGACCAGGCGCTGCAGCAGCTGCGAGGTGCCGACGATGCGCGGGGTGTTGATCGAACTGTCCTGCTCGTAGAAGGCCTGGCGCACCTTCAGCACCATCGCGATCTCTTCCAGCGAGCAGTTGCCGGCGCGCTCGCCGATGCCGTTGATGGTGCACTCGACCTGGCGCGCGCCACCTTCGATGGCGGCCAGCGAGTTGGCCACGGCCAGGCCCAGGTCGTTGTGGCAGTGCGCGCTGAAGATAACATTGGCGGCGTTCGGAACGTCGGCCACGCCGGCGATGACCTGCTGGAACATCGCGCGGATTTCTTCCGGCGTGGTGAAGCCGACGGTGTCGGGCAGGTTGATGGTGGTGGCGCCGGCGGCAATGGCCACGCGCGAGACTTCGATCAGGTAGTCCAGCTCGGTGCGGGTGGCATCCTCGGCCGAGAATTCGACATCGTCGATGTACGAGCGTGCCAGCGATACATGCTTGCGTACCGATTCCAGCACCTGCTCGCGGGTCATGCGCAGCTTGTGCTCGCGGTGCAGCGGGCTGGTGGACAGGAACACGTGCAGGCGCGGGTTGGCCGCAGCTTCCAGGGCACGCGCCGAGGTCTCGATATCGGCCTGCAGGCAGCGCGACAGCACCGCCAGGCTCAGGCTCGGGCGGCCCAGCTCACGGCCGATCAGGGCCATCGCCTCGCGGTCGGACTGCGAGCTGGCCGGGAAGCCAGTTTCGATGACGTCCACGCCCAGTTCGTCCAGCGCACGCGCCATCACCAGCTTCTGCGGCGGGCTCATGCTGCAGCCGGGGGACTGCTCGCCGTCACGCAGGGTGGTGTCGAAGATGCGGATGCGCGGGGTGGTAATTCGTTCGATGGTGGTCACAGGGAAATCTCCTCGACAGCGGGCGTTGCGGCTTGCAGGTGGGAAGGGGAAGAGGTGGGGGAGGACGGCGCGCTGGCCCTGGCGGGCGAGCGGGGTGTTTCGCTGCGCCGTCGCCGCGGTTTGCGCGGCGGGCGCGGCCGGATGTCGGTGAGCAGGCCGGCCAGCACGCCGGCATCGATGTTGCCGCCGGACACCACCGCGCACTTGCGGCGGCCGGCGACGCGGCGGCCGGCAGCCAGCGCCAGCGCGCCGGCGCCCTCGGCGATGATGTGTTCTTCCAGCGCCAGCCGCACCAGGGTTTCGCGCAGCTCGGCTTCGCGCACGATCACCACGTCGTCCAGCAGCGAGGTGCACAGGCGGCGGGTCAGGAAGCCGGGGATCTTCACCCGCACGCCGTCGGCCAGCGAGGCGACGGGGGCGATCTCGCGGGCATCGCCGCGGATCGCACGTGCCATCGAATCAACGCCTTCCACCTGCGCGCCGACCACGCGCACGCCCTGTGATTTCAGTGCCAGTGCAACGCCGGAGGCCAGGCCACCGCCACCGATCGGCACGATCACCACGTCCGGCGCGTGCGCGGCCAGCTCGATGCCCACCGTGCCCTGGCCGGCAATCACATCGGCATCGTCGAACGCGGACAGGAAACGGTAGCCGTGGCGCTGCGCCAGTTCGACCGCGAAGGCGTAAGCCTCGTCATAGCTGGTACCGTGCTGGCGCACGGTGGCGCCCCAATGGGCGACGCCGGCGATCTTGGTCGCCGGCGCGCCATGCGGCATCACCGTGATCGCCGGCACGTCCAAGCGATAGGCCGCCCACGCAACGCCCTGGGCGTGGTTGCCGGCCGAAGCGCAGATCACCGGGCGGGTGTCGCCGCGCTCGCGACCGGCCAGCAGCGCGTTCAACGCGCCGCGCACCTTGTAGGAACCGGTGCGCTGCAGGTTCTCCAGCTTCAGCCAGGTACCGAAGCGCTCGGCATGGTGCAGCGGGGTGGGCGGCAGGAAGCGGCGCAGGCGGGCCTGCGCTGCCAGAACGTCGGCAACGCTTACGTCGCCGACATCGCTTTCCTGGCTGGCATCAGCGGCCGGCATGGGCCACCAGCGCGGTGCCGAAGACCGCCGCGTGCGGGCACGGGCGGCGAAGAAGACGCCTCCGTACCGGCACCGTGGTCGCTACGGTACGGGTGTTCATGGCGATACTCCTTCCACGGCGGTGACCTGTACGGACACGCAGTCGTAGATCTTCTCGATCTGCCGGCACAGCGTTTCCGCCGGGCGCTGGCCATCCACGACCAGCTGCAGGTGCCAGCGGCCATCGTCGGCAGCTACCGGCGCGCCGCTGATCGCACGCGGCGCGAAGCCGCGACGTTCGGCCATGCCGATCACGCGCAGCAGCGCGCCTTCGGCCGGGTGCAGCACCAGGTCAAGCCGGTATTGCATTGGGGGTCTCCTGGCGGGCATGGGCGGGGTTGCTTTCCAGCATCGTGCTGTTGGCGGTGTTCGGCGGCACCAGCGGCCACACGTTGGCGCGTGCATCGATGGCCACGTGCAGCAGGGCCGGGCCCGGCTCGGCCAGCAGCGCGGCCAGGCCGCCTTCCACGTCGTCGCGGTTGTCGATGCGGGTGGCGGCGATGCCGAACACCTGCGCCAATGCCACGAAGTCCGGGTTGTCGGACAGGTCGATCTCGCTGTAACGCTCGGCGAAGAACAGCTCCTGCCACTGCCGCACCATGCCCAGCGAACTGTTGTCCAGCAGCACGATCTTCACCGGCAGGCGGCAGCGGGCGATGGTCGCCAGCTCCTGCACGTTCATCATGAAGCTGCCATCGCCGGACACCAGCACCACGGTGCGGTCGGGGCAGGCAAACTGCGCACCCATCGCCGCCGGCAGGCCGAAGCCCATGGTGCCCAGCGCGCCGCTGGTCAGGTGGTTGCGCGGGTGGTTGAAGCGGCAGTGCTGGGCCACCCACATCTGGTGCTGGCCGACATCGCAGGCGATCACCGCATCGGCCGGGGCCAGCTCGCTCAGGCGCTTCAGCAACGCCGGTGCGTAGATGTGCTGGCCCGGTGCGTCGTAGCGTGCGGCGAAGCGATCGCGATGCTGCGCACAGCGCTTGCGCCACGCCTCCTGGTGGGCCTTGGGGGAGGGGAAGGCCGCACGCAGGGCGCGGATGGCGTGACCGACGTTGCCAGGCACGGCGACATCGGCGCTGCGCAGCTTGGAGATCTCGTAGGCGTCCGCATCGATGTGGACCACACGGGCGAACGGGGCGAACTCGGCCAGCTTGCCGGTGGCACGGTCGTCGAAACGCGCCCCCAGCACCAGCAGCAGGTCGCTTTCCTGCACCGCCATGTTGGCCGCGCGAGTGCCGTGCATGCCCAGCATGCCCAGCGACTGCGGATGGCTGGCCGGCAGGGCACCCAGGCCGCGCAGGGTCATCACGGTGGGGATGGCACTGGCCTCGACGAAGTCGCGCAGGTCCTGCACGGCATCGCCCAGCGCGATGCCGCCACCGGCGTAGACCACCGGCTTCTCGGCTGCGGCCAGCGCGGCGATGGCCTCGGCGATGGCGGCCTCGGCCGGCGCCGGCGGCGGTTCGACGCTGCTGGGCACATGCGCCGGCAGATGGCTGGCATCGGCCAACTGCACATCCTTGGGCAGGTCGATCAGCACCGGGCCGGGGCGACCCTCACGGGCAATGCGGAACGCATCGGCCACCACGCGCGGCAGGTCATCGACGCTGCGCACCAGCCAGCTGTGCTTGACGATCGGCATCGTCAGGCCGAACACATCCAGTTCCTGGAAGGCGTCGGTGCCCAGCAGCGGCGTGCCGACCTGGCCGGTGATGCAGACCATCGGTACCGAATCGAGCATCGCATCGGCAATGCCGGTGACCAGGTTCGAGGCGCCCGGGCCGGATGTGGCCACGCAGACGCCGACCTGGTTGCTGGCGCGGGCGAAGCCGTTGGCGGCCAGAGCCGCGCCCTGCTCATGGCGTACCAGGATGTGCTTCAGCGACGAATCCACCAGCGCGTCGTAGAACGGCATGATGGTGCCACCTGGATAGCCGAACAGCGTGCGGACGCCTTCGGCCTCCAGCGCCTGGGTCAGCCAGCGCGCGCCGTTGGGCGGCGCGCTGCGATGTGTCGAAGAGTTCATGGGGGAACCTTGCAAAGCGGGTGGGGGAGGGCCGCGCGTTTACGCGGCCTGTCCTTGCAACCAGACCATCTTGGCGCGCAGTTCCTTGCCCACCTTCTCGATCGGGTGCTCCAGGTCGGCCTGCTTGAACCTGTTGTAGTTCGGCAGGCCCGCTTCGTACTCGGCCACCCAGTTCTTGGTGAAGGTACCGTCCTGGATGTCCTTCAGCACTTCCTTCATGCGTGCCTTGGTGCCGGCATCGATCACGCGCGGGCCGCTGACGTAGTCGCCGTACTGCGCGGTCTCGGAGATGAACTCCAGCATGCGCGAGATGCCACCTTCGTAGAACAGGTCCACGATCAGCTTCAGTTCGTGCAGCACTTCGTAATAGGCGATTTCCGGCTGGTAACCGGCTTCCACCAGGGTCTCGAAGCCCGCCTGCACCAGCGCCGAAGCGCCACCGCACAGCACCGCCTGCTCGCCGAACAGATCAGTTTCGGTCTCTTCCTTGAAGGTGGTCTGGATCAGGTTGGCGCGGGCGCCGCCGAGGCCGGCTGCATAGGCCAGGGCGTACTCAGCCGCCTTGCCGCTCTTGTCCTGGTAGACCGCCCAGATGCACGGCACGCCGCGGCCGATTTCATACTCGCGGCGGACCAGCGCGCCCGGGCCCTTGGGCGCGACCAGCACCACGTCCAGGTCCTCGCGCGGCTTGATCATGTCGAAATGAACGTTCAGGCCGTGCGCGAACAACAGCACCGCACCCTGCTTCATGTTCGGTGCCAGCACGTCGTCGTACAGCTTCTTCTGCACCATGTCCGGGGTCAGCACGGCGACCAGGTCGGCGTCCTTCACTGCATCGGCAGGCGCCTTGACGGCGAAGCCATCGGCCTGCGCCTTCACCTCGGTCGGGCCGCCCGGACGCAGGCCTACCACCACGTCGAAGCCGGATTCGCGCAGGTTCAGTGCGTGGGCGCGGCCCTGGCTGCCGTAGCCGATGACGGCGATCTTGGTCTGGGGCAGGTCGTTGGTGCTCATGGGGGAGGTTCCTTGCGGTGGGAAGAAAAAAGAACGGCCGGTCGTCGAGGTGACGTACCGGCCGGTCAGGGGAAAGCGGTGGAGGAGGCGCTGCGCATCGCACAGGCACAGCCACCACGAGGCGTGGTGGTGGTCTGGGGCCGGGCGTTGCACTGAGCGTTGGTCATGGTGGTTGCGTCTGAAACCAGGTCCTGAAATGAAAAAACCCGCACCGGGGCGGGTGCGGGTTTTGATGAGTTCCGGTGTGTTTGTTGCTTACACGCTGGCTCGTCCCGCACCTGGTGGCTGGGTAATAAGTACGAGCACAAGAATCGAACGCAGCGAGGCGGCGCCGGTGTCGGCGGCTTCAATGTGGGTTCGCAGTGGCGTGTTGTGATGCAACATGTGATCGAGAGAAACACAGCCGTTTTGGCGGTGTCAACCCTCGCGCCGGTTTTTTTATCGGTTTCCAGTGAATCCAGCGCAATCGCTTGCGGCACAAGAATGGTTGCTGCTGAAAGTGTTTCGGTGAACCCGAATTCACTCCTTTCTGGGCGGTTTTTGCGCGGAATCCGTTGGATTCTTCCACCCCAGGATCAACGTCCATGACGTCTGTCCGATACCGCGTGAAGGCCGCAGCGGCGAAGATCGGGGAACCACCCGTCCATCGGAACCCGACCGTGTCCCGACGCCTTGCCCGTTCCCTGATCGCCGCCGCCGTGCTGGCTGCCGTGCCCGCGCTGTCCTTTGCCGCCGACCGCATTACCGGCCACACCTTCGCCACCCGTTCGGAGGTGATCGCCCCCCATGCGATGGCCGCCACCTCGCAGCCGCTGGCCACCCAGATCGCGCTGGACGTGATGAAGGGCGGTGGCTCGGCGGTGGATGCCGCCATCGCGGCCAACGCAGCGCTGGGCCTGATGGAGCCCACCGGCAACGGCATCGGCGGCGACCTGTTCGCCATCGTCTGGGACCCGAAGACGCAGAAGCTCTATGGCTACAACGGCTCCGGGCGCTCGCCGAAATCGCTCACCCTGGCCGAGTTCCAGCGCCGTGGCCTGAAGGACATCCCGGCCACCGGCCCGCTGCCGGTGTCGGTACCTGGCGCGGTCGACGGCTGGTTCGCACTGCACGATCGCTTCGGTCGCAAGCCGATGGCCGACAACCTGGCGCCGGCCATCCGCTACGCCCGCGAGGGCCACCCGGTGGCCGAAGTGATCGCCTACTACTGGGACCGCTCGGTACCGAAGTTGTCGCAGTACCCGGGCTTCAAGGAGCAGTTCACGATCAACGGCCACGCCCCGCGCAAGGGCGAGATGTGGAAGAACCCGAATCTGGCCAGCACGCTGCAGAAGATCGCCGATGGCGGACGCGACGCCTTCTACAAGGGTGACATCGCCCGCACCATCGGCGCCTATTTCAAGGCCAACGGTGGCTACCTGAGCTATCAGGACTTGGCCGAGCACCACGGTGAATGGGTCGAGCCGGTCAGCAGCAACTACCGTGGCTACGACGTGTGGGAGCTGCCGCCGAACAGCCAGGGCATCGCTGCGCTGCAGATACTCAACGTGCTGGAAGGCTACGATTTCTCGAAGATCCCGTTCGGTTCACCGGAGCATGTGCACCTGTTCGTTGAAGCGAAGAAGCTGGCCTTCGCCGACCGTGCACGCTTCTACGCCGACATGGCATTCCAGCCGGCACCGGTGCAGAAGCTGATCTCCAAGGAGTACGCCGCGCAGCGCCGCGCGCTGATCTCGATGGACAAGGCGTTGAAGGAAGTGCAGCCGGGCACACCGAAGCAGCTGGAGGAGGGCGACACGATCTACATGACCGTGGCCGATGCCTACGGCATGATGGTCTCGCTGATCCAGTCCAACTACCGCGGCATGGGCAGCGGCATGGCGCCGCCGGGGCTGGGCTTCATCCTGCAGGATCGTGGCGAGATGTTCGTGTTGCAGAAGAATCATCCCAACGGTTATGCGCCGGGCAAGCGCCCCTTCCAGACCATCATTCCGGCGTTCATTACCAAGGGTGGCAAGCCGTATGCCAGCTTCGGCGTGATGGGCGGCGCGATGCAGCCGCAGGGCCACGCGCAGATCGTGATGAACCTGGTGGACTTCGGCATGAACCTGCAGGAAGCCGGTGATGCGCCGCGCATCCAGCACGAAGGCTCGACTGAACCGACGGGTCAGGCCACGGCGATGACCGACGGTGGTGAAGTGAATCTGGAAACCGGCTTCCCGTACGAGACGGTGCGCGCGCTGATGCGCAAGGGGCATCGCATCGTGTTCGCCGATGGCCCGTATGGCGGGTACCAGGCGATCATGCGTGATCCCGAGACCGGGGTTTACTACGGTGCTTCGGAGAGCCGCAAGGATGGGCAGGCGGCGGGGTATTGAGGTTTTCCGGCCACCGGGCTGGGCCCCCTCTGCGGTGGTGAGGGTTTCAGTGATGCTTGGTTTGGCCGGGCGGGTGGATTGTCTGGGGGCCGCTGCAAGTACGTCCATGTAAGCTCGGTCGCCGCTTGCTCGTGTGCACTGTCCTGCGCACACGGCAAGACCGGGGTTGGGCATCCGGCCCAACCCGCCCGAGGCATGCCTCGGGCCCATGCGGCTCACGCCCCCAGCCAACCCACCCGCCCGGCCACGGACAGTTTCCTGCGGCCGCCACCTCAGGAAGAGAAAGAAGAAGATCAAGAGCAAAGGCAACAGCAACAGCCGCGCGCTGTGGGTTGGGGTCGGACCCGTTTTCCGAAGGAAAACGGATCCGACCCCTTCTTGTTTTCCGATACACCTGATCCATGCATGGCGTGGATCTACTGCCGTCACCGGGAAATTGTCGGAGGCGGTGAGGGGGCCGATGGCGGGACCGTCCACGGCATGGATGCCGTGGCCGAGCCTACAGGGACGTACTTGCGGCGTGTCCCGCCATCGGCCCCCTCACCGCCAGACCAGCAGAAATCCAGAGCCGCTTTTGAAGTTGTTGTTGCCGTTGCTTGAAAAAAGCGGTGCAGCCGCAGGCTGCAAAACCCCCTCAATCCTGATCGTGCGCGCGCGCTGCCTCCGCCTGGGTTTCCTCCTGCGCCGCCATCTCGCGTGCAATCCACGCATCGATCATGTGCCGCTGGCGCTGCGCCTGCCGCCGCTCCCGGGTGTATTCCTGGTCCAGCACCCGGTACAGGGACACCATCACAAGAAGCATCAGCAGCGCGAACGGCAGCGCAGCGATGGTGATCATGCCCTGCAGCGCCTCCAGTCCCCCTGCCAACAGCAAGGAACCCGCCACGAGCGCAATGCCGACACCCCACGCCACTTTGTGCTTGCGCAATGGCTCGCCCGCGTCGTCCGTGGACATGCTGGCCAGCACAAGTACCGCAGAATCAGCCGAGGTCACGAAGAAGATCATCAGTAGCACCAGCGCAATGCACGACAGCAGCAACGGCAGCGGCATGCTGTCGAACATGGTGAACAGCACCGTTTCATAGCCGTTGCCCAGTGCCTGCAGCAGGTCGGCCTGGCCGAAGATCTGCATCCAGATCGCGGTGCCACCGAACACCGAGAACCAGAAGAAGCCCAGCAGCGTCGGTGCCAGCACCACGCCGATCACGAACTCGCGCACGCTGCGCCCGCGCGAGATGCGCGCGATGAACGAACCCACGAACGGTGCCCAGGAGATCCACCAGGCCCAGTAGAAGATCGTCCAGTCCGCGACCCAGGTGCTGGACGAGAACGGTGACATGCGCAGGCTCATCGTCACCAGCTGATTGAGATAGGAGCCCAACGTCGTCGTGAAGGTGTTGAAGATCGCGCCAGTCGGGCCGAGTACCAGCACCAGCGCGAGCAGCAGTGCAGCCAATGCAAGGTTGAAGTTGGACAGCCATTTCATGCCGCGGCCGACGCCGCTGAGCGTGGACGCCATGTACAGTACGAAAGCCACTGCGATGATGGTCAGCTGCAGCGGCACGCCCGCCTGCACGCCGAACACGCGTTCCACGCCGGCCGCGATCTGTACCGTGCCGAAGCCCAGTGCTGTAGCCACGCCAACCGCGGTGGCGACGACCGCGGAGATGTTGACCATATGCCCGATCCAGCCACGATGGTGACGGCCGATGATCGGTTGCAACATATCGCTGATCTGGCCACGGCCGTTGCGGTTGAACTGGAACCAGGCCATTGCCAGGCCGATCAGCGCATAGATGGCCCAGGGGTGCAGGCCCCAATGGAAGAACGCATAGCGCATGGCGGCGCGCGCGGCGTCCATGCTTTCGGGCGCCAGCCCCTCCGGTGGCTTGCTGAAGTGCGAAATGGGCTCGGCGGCGCCCCAGAACACCAGACCGATGCCCATGCCAGCGGCGAACAGCATCGACATCCAGCTGGCCCGCGAGAACTCCGGTTCGGCGTCCTCTCCGCCGATGCGCAGGTTGCCGAAGCGGCCGAAGGCCAGGTACATCAGGAATACCAGGGCCAGGAACACGACCAGCAGGTAGAGCCAGCCGATGCCGCGGATGAGTTCGCCGAGGATGCTCTGCACCACGGTATTGAAGGGACCTGGTGCAACACCGGCGAGCAGCACCAGCAGCAGAACCAGTGCAATGGAAACGCGAAACACCATGAAGGGGCTTCTCCGATCAAGGGATTGAGGGGAGCGAGCAGAGCTTGCTGCGAGGGGCCGGCGACATGCAGCACAGACCGGGCAGGGGCCGCGAAGGCGGCGAGGAAACACCGGCCGCAGCGGCACGATGCGCGTGCACGTTACTGAATGCGATGTCACGGTTCTGTTAATACAGAAACAGCGGATCCACGCCGTGCGTGGATGGAACAGCCATGGGCTACAGCACGTTCTGTGCTCTAATGCACACCAAGAAGCGGGGGTACCGGGCCATGTGGCCACGGTTGAGACAGTCCCTTGGAACCTGATCCGGCTCATACCGGCGTAGGGAAGCTTTGCAGTGCAGCCATGCCCGGATTCCGCCCAAGGACCGTCCGCGCGGGGTCGCAGTGCGCCGCCGCTTCGTCCCTGACCTTCCTGGACGATGCCCGATGAACGCACAGCTCTCCGCCCTGCAGCAACAGGCCCAGCAACTCTCCGAATCCGTGACCCGGCCCATTCCCGGATCGCGCAAGATACACGTGGCCGGCTCGCGCCCGGATCTGCTGGTGCCGATGCGCGAGATCGCGCTGACCCGCACGCCGACCCTGTTCGGCGGCGAAGAGAACGCACCGGTCACGGTCTACGACACGTCCGGTCCGTACACCGATCCGGAGGTGCGCATCGATCTGTCGGCCGGTTTGCCGGCGCTGCGCCGCGGCTGGGTGGAGGAACGCGGCGATACCGAACAGCTCGAAGGACTGAGTTCTTCGTTCGGCCGCGACCGCGAGCATGACCCGAAACTCGATGCCGTGCGGTTCCCTGCGCGCAGCCTGCCACGCCGTGCGCGAGCCGGCGCGAACGTCACCCAGATGCACTATGCGCGGCGCGGCATCATCACGCCGGAAATGGAGTTCGTCGCCATCCGCGAGAACCAGCGGCTCGACGCGGTCCGCGATGCCGGCCTGCTGCAGCAGCACCCGGGCGAGTCGTTCGGTGCTTCAATCCAGAAGGTGATCACACCCGAATTCGTGCGCGACGAGATCGCACGCGGCCGCGCGGTGCTGCCCAACAACATCAACCATCCGGAAAGCGAGCCGATGATCATCGGCCGCAACTTCCTGACCAAGATCAACGCCAACATCGGCAACAGTGCCGTGTCCTCCGGCATTGCCGAGGAAGTGGAAAAGCTGGTGTGGGCGATCCGCTGGGGCGGTGACACGGTGATGGACCTGTCCACCGGCAAGCACATCCACGAAACCCGCGAGTGGATCATCCGCAATTCGCCGGTGGCGATCGGTACCGTGCCGATCTACCAGGCGCTGGAGAAGGTTGACGGCCGTGCCGAGGCGCTTACCTGGGAGATCTTCCGCGACACGCTGATCGAGCAGGCCGAGCAGGGCGTGGACTACTTCACCATCCACGCTGGCGTGCTGCTGCGCTACGTGCCACTCACCGCCAAGCGCGTGACCGGCATTGTCAGCCGGGGTGGCTCGATCATGGCCAAGTGGTGCCTGGCGCACCACAAGGAGAATTTCCTCTACACGCATTTCGAAGACATCTGCGAGATCATGAAGGCCTATGACGTGACCCTCTCGCTGGGTGACGGCCTGCGCCCGGGCTGCATCGCCGATGCCAACGACGCCGCGCAGTTCGGTGAGCTGGAAACGCTGGGTGAGCTGACGAAGATCGCCTGGAAGCATGATGTGCAGACCATGATCGAAGGCCCCGGCCATGTGCCGATGCAGCTGATCAAGGAGAACATGGACAAGCAGCTGCGCGAGTGCGGCGAGGCGCCGTTCTATACGCTGGGCCCGCTGACCACCGACATCGCGCCGGGCTACGACCACATCACCAGCGCGATCGGTGCGGCGATGATCGGCTGGTTCGGCACGGCGATGCTCTGCTACGTGACGCCGAAGGAGCACCTTGGCCTGCCCAACCGCCAGGATGTGCGCGACGGCATCATGGCCTATCGCATTGCCGCGCACGCAGCCGACCTGGCCAAGGGGCATCCGGGCGCGCAGGTGCGCGACAACGCGCTGAGCAAGGCACGTTTCGAGTTCCGCTGGGAAGACCAGTTCCACCTCGGCCTGGATCCGGAGAAGGCCAAGGAGTTCCATGACGAGACGCTGCCGAAGGATGCGCACAAGCTGGCCCACTTCTGCTCGATGTGCGGCCCGCACTTCTGTTCGATGAAGATCACCCAGGATGTGCGTGACTACGCCGAAGCCGGCATGAAGGAGAAGTCGGCGGAGTTCCGCGCGGCCGGTGCCGAGGTCTACCGCCAGGGGTGATGCGGAAGCGGGGGTGCCGGCCAGCGGCCGGCACTACCGCTCATCACGCCGCTCCCGGCTATCCTCCGCCCATCTTCCTGGGGAAAGGACGCCATGCCTGTTGCCATCACCACCCGTTGGCTGGCCATTGCCCGCCGTCATCCTTCGGCCTGGCTGTTGGGCGCCCAGCTGATCGCGGTGCTGCTGTACCCCGCGCTGGATGACACCGCTGCGGGCCGCGCGGCGCTGGGCATGTTCGGCATGGCGGTGCTGGGCCTGGCATTGTGGGTGGTGCAACGCAGCCCGCTGGGCACCTGGCTGGCACTGCTGCTGGCCATTCCCTCGGTGGTGTTCTCGCTGGCCGGTGCACTGCTGGACCGCACTGCGCTGCTGACCACCGCGCAACTGCTGGAGAGCCTGCTGTACTTCTATACGGCCGGTGCGCTCATTGCCTACATGCTCCAGGACCATAAAGTCACCCGCGATGAACTGTTCGCCGCAGGCGCCACATTCACGCTGCTGGCCTGGGCCTTCGCATTTGCTTTTGCCGTGTGCCAACAATGGTATCCGGGCAGTTTCCAGGGCTCCGGCGGCGGTGCACAGCGCACCTGGATGGAACTGCTTTATCTGAGCTTCAGTTTGCTCTCGGGTGTTGGCTTGAGCGACGTAGTACCCCTGCATCCGCAGGCGCGTGCCCTGGTCATGCTGGAGCAGTTTTCAGGCGTGATGTACGTGGCTTTGGTGGTTTCGCGACTGGTTGGATTGACCATGCTGCGGCGCGTGTGAAAATGAACGCCAGATAAAAATTCCGCGCCCCGCAGGGCGCGAATGGTGCAGCAAATTATGTGAATGCGTCGGCGAGAGAGAGCCTGGATGTCGACCACGCGATAGGCGAGGTAACCCGCATAGGCTAGTATTCGCCCGCTTCATTGTTTTTGCGGTATGCGCCGATGCTGTGTGCGGAATCTGGCTTTTTGTTGTCCCCGGTTGGGGGCGGTATTGCTGGTGAAACCTGCCCAGGCCCGTCCCTACTGTATCCCGGAAAATGAACAGCAGCGAAATCCTGCCGCCCGAGGCTGACCGTATCCAGGTTGGCGAATGCGTCGTCACTTTGTCCTCGCGAGAGGTCGAAGTTGAAGGTGCGCGTCGTCCGCGCCGGCTGACGCCGAAAGCGCTGGGTGTGCTGCGCGTTCTGCTGCGGCAGCCCGGCCGCGTGGTCACCCGCGAGGAGCTGTTTGCCGAAGTGTGGCCCGACACGCTGCCCACCAATGACGTGCTGACCCAGGCCGTCACGCAGCTGCGCAAGGCATTCGCCAACGACGACGACAACGGCCAGACCTATATCGAGACCATCGCCAAGAGCGGTTATCGGCTGCTGGTGCCGGTGCAGGTGCTGGAGGCGCCTGAGGCTGCCGTGGACAGCGGCGAGCTGGCCGATCTTCCGTTGCCGCCCGCGGACGCCGGTGGCAGGGCCGCGGTCGGTACGGTGCCGGTGCCGGGGCTTCGCCGGGCGTGGCGACGGGTCCGGCGCCAGGTACTGTTGGCAATCGGCATATTGATGCTTGGCACGGTGATCGTGCTGACGATGCTGCTGTTGCGGCAGCCGCCGGAAGCCAGTTCACCGGTTGATGCGGCCGTGGAGAACGGCGTTCGCGTGATCGGCAGCCCGCAGCGGCCTTACCGGCTGATCACCGCGACCAGTGGTTTTGAGACGTATCCAACACTTTCGCCCGACGGTTCCCAGGTGGCCTACGAAGGGGCCAACGACGACGGGGGGGACGGCGGTGCGATCAAGGTGCAGACCTCGGGCAATGCGCCCGCGCGCCAGTTGCTGACGCCTCCGGCCGGTGCCAACGACCGTTTCCCGAGCTGGTCGCCGGATGGGCGCGAGATCGCGTTTGCACGATTCAGCGCCGGAGGCGGCTGCCAGGTGCTGATCGCCAGTGCCACAGGTGGTGCCGTGCGCCAGGCAACCCGCTGCGACGGCACCGAGCTGCTCAGTTTTGACTGGACCCCGGATGGCCGGGGGCTGGTGTTCGGCAGCATGGTCGGACGCTATGCGCATCGCGGCATCCGCGTGCTGGATCTGGCCAGTGGCCAATGGCGTGAGCTGGATTACCGCGTCGATGCCGATGATTTCGACTATGCGCCGCGCTACTCGCCAGACGGTAAGTGGCTGGTGTTCGTGCGCAATCCGCAGATGGGTGATCTGTGGCGGATGCCCGCCGGCGGCGGTACCCCCGAGCAGCTGACCAATGAAGCGGCCGAGCAGCGAGGCTGGGCCTGGCTGGGGGATGGGCGCACCATCGTGTTCGGCCGTCGCGTGGACAGTGAAGTTCGCCTGTACTACCTCGACGTCGAGCGCCGCACGCTGCGCGACGCTGGCCTGGATGATGCGCAGTGGCCTGCGGTATCCCGCCATGGCAACGTGCTGGCGTTTGTCCACCGGCGGGCGCAGTTCGGCGTGTTCAAGGTTCCGATCGAGGGAGGACGTGCGGAACGACTGTTCGCGTCCAGTGGCCGTGATGGTCAGCCGATGGCCGCGCCCGATGGCCGCCAGCTGGCCTTCACCTCCGATCGCTCCGGCAGTTTCGCCTTGTGGTGGGCTGACATGCAGCGGCCGGACTCGCTGCGGCTGATCGAAGGCCTGCGGCCGGAGGCCCGGCAGGCACCGGACTGGGCCGCCGACAGCCGGCACCTGCTGGTGGTTGGCCGCGATGACCATGGACGTACCGTGGTCTACGAAATCTCGCCGCGTGATGAGCGGCTGCAGCCACTGCCGGTGCCCGCCGAACAACCGCTGCAGGCGCTTTACGGGGCCGGCGATGACCAGCTGCTGGTGGTGGAGCGGGATGCCGACCAGCGCACGCGCTTGAGCCTGTTCGACCGCAGCTCTCACCCCTGGCGCCGGCTGGCCAGCATTGATGGGGTGTCGCAGGCACGTTTTGATCGCGCCAGCGGACGGGTGCTGTTCACGCGCCTCGCCGCTGGTGGGCTGTGGTCGGTCGATCCGGCACTGTCACCGGCCAGTGTGCGGCAGATCACTGAAGACCTGCCGAGTCGGTGGCGCTATCGCACCTGGACCGTCGTGGGGAACGGTGGCATCGGTTACCTCGGCACGTCCACGCAGTGCGGCACGACCCTGGTCCTGATCCAGGACGGTACCGAAGTGCCGGAACGCTGCCTTGATCCGCAGCGGCTCAGCGCGGGCAATGGACTCAGTGCCAGCGCCAACGGGCGCGATCTCTACGTGGCGCTGGCGGTCAGTGACGGCGCTGACATCGGCATCATGCGGCTGCCCGAGCAAGCCCCGGCGCTGTTCCCTGCCTTCTCCAGAATGTTGATTTTGAAGAAGAATTTCTCTTCGTAATTTTTTCGTGTGGTTCTCGCCACGAATTCGTGGCGATCTCGGCAGTCTTTCCTGACGAGGTCCCACCAGATTGGGCAAAACGGAGGCCTGTACTAGGCAAATCCGTGGTGCCCCCATGCGTCAACTCTCGCTGGCCGATCGCGGCCAAACCATCTCCCTCGACAAGGCCCTGGACGACGTCGCGCCGACCTGCCTGGGCGTTGCCCGGCTGGGCAGTCTGCAGACCGCAGGCAGCAGCTTCACTGTGTGGATGCAGGTGCGCGGCAGTTCCTGGGTGGAAGCCAAGGAAGGACGCTTCCGTTTGCGCCAGGGCGAGTGGATCGCCTTCGAGAAGGAATCGCGGCCGCTGGTGCAGGCCGGTCGCAACGGTTTGTGCCTGGGCCTGAACCTCACCGTCGAAGCGCTGCGCGTGCTGGCCGAGATGGCCGACTGTGGCCTGTATGCCGGGCGTGGTCGCATGAACCGCGGCGATGCACGTGTTGCGCTGCGCCTGTGGCGCGATGCGCTGGCCAGTGGCCAGCCGGCGGAGGCATTGCGCCCGCTGCTGCTGCATCTGGCGGGCCTGCAGCGCGGGCTGGCCGACAACGTGCAGCGTTGCCCGGGTCGCTCGCGCAGCCGCAAGCGCCAGGTGTTTGGCCGCATGCAGCGCGCCCGCCTGTACCTGGAAGGCAACAGCCACCGCGTGGTGCGCATCGGTGAACTGGCTGAACTGACCAACTTCTCCAGCTGGTATCTCTCCAAGACCTTCCAGAGCCTCTACGAGGAAAGTCCGCAGTCGCTTTCGGCACGGTTGCGCCTGGAACGGGCGGCCGATCTGTTGCGCGATACCGACATGATGGTGGGCGAAGTTGCTGCCGCCAGCGGTTTCGACAACTGCTGCAGCTTCGCCAGGGCCTTCCGCGCCCGTTACGGGCAGTCGGCTTCGCGCTTCCGTGAGAACGGCGGGCTGCTGCCGCCACATTCTGCAAACTCTCCGGTTGGGTCGCGCAAATGCAGCGTCGCAACGCAATCGTAACGTGCTGGGGCGTTTTAACACGCTACTAACACGTACCTTGGAGAGATTGATGAACGTTCGTATTCCTGCAGTGCGGCTCGGCTTGTTGCCGGCCGGCATTGCGCTTGCCTTGGCACCGTCCTTCGCTTCGGCGCAGGACGCAGCTGCCGGCGGCACGACCGACCTGGACCGCATTTCGGTTACCGGTTCGCGCATCCGCCAGGCGAGCATGGAAACCGCGCAGCCGGTCATCGCGCTGCAGCGCGCCGACATTGAAAAGCAGGGCTTCACCAGCGTTGCCGACATCGTGCAGAACCTGTCGGCAACCGGCTCGCCGGCGATCAGCCGCGCCGATGCCCTGAGCTCGGGCGAAGAAGTCGGCGGCCAGTACGTTGACCTGCGCAACCTCGGCCCGCAGCGCACCCTGGTACTGCTGGACGGCAAGCGCATGGGCGTCAGCTCCGGCGGTTACACCGATCTGGCCTCGATCCCGACCTCGATCGTCGAGCGCGTGGAAGTGCTGACCGACGGCGCATCGGCCATCTACGGCTCCGATGCCATTGCCGGCGTGGTCAACATCATCACCCGCAAGAACTTCGATGGCCTGGAAGCCAGCGTCTACCGCGGCCAGTACGGCCAGGGCGACGGTGACAAGGAAACCTACAACTTCGTCTACGGCATGACCAACGACCGTGGCTCGTTGACCTTGGGTGCCGAGTACAGCGACGAGAAGCCGGTGCTGGCCAAGGACCGCCGCTTCAGCGCCTATGCCAACGGCCCACGTCATCCGTTCCCGACCGAAGATGACGCCAACGGCTGGTCGGCGATCACCGAGAAGGGCGTACTGGTCAACGGCGGCAAGAACTACGTCGTGAACCCTGGCGCCGATCCGACCGATTTTGCCAACTACCATGAGCTGACCAACGCCGACCTGTCCAACCCGACGCAGCAGATGTATCTGTCGACCGGGATCAAGCGTCGCTCTGTGTTCGCCAACGGCCAGTACGATTTCACCGACAACATCCGCGGTACCGCCAACGTTCTGTATACAGAACGCGAGGCGCTGCAGCAGATCGCCGGTTACCCGTACCGCTCCAGCGCGTATGGCACCAAGCTGTCCAAGGACAGTGCGTTCAACCCGCTGGACCAGGATGTCGACTTCATGCGTCGCACCTGGGAAATGCCGCGCCAGACCAAGTCCGAGCTGAATACCTTCCGCTTCTCGGCCGGCCTGGAAGGCTCGTTCGAGTTCGGCGATAAGTACTTCGACTGGGATGTCGGTTACGTCTACAACCGTAACAAGGGCACCAAGACCGGCACCGGCAACCTGTTCATCCCGAACGTGAAGAATGCCGTCGGCCCGTCGTTCGTCGAGAACGGCGTTGCTTACTGTGGTGCCCCGGGTGCGGTCATCGCCGGTTGCACCCCGTGGAACCCGCTGCTTGGTTATGGCATCGACGGCGCTGGTTCGCTGTCCAACCCGGATCTGCAGAAGTATCTCTTCCTGCCGACTCACGACACGTCGCTGACCACCTCCAAGGTCTACAGCGCCAACCTGTCCGGCGCGCTGTTCACCCTGCCGGCCGGTGACCTGTCGTTTGCAGCAGGCTACGAGCACCGCGAAGAGCAGGCCGAATACAACCCGGATGCGCTGCTGCAGTCGGGCCTGAGCACCGACCTGGCCGGTGCGTCCACCGCCGGTGGCTACAAGCTCAACGAGTTCTTCCTCGAGCTGAACGTGCCGATCCTGGCCGACCTGCCGTTCGCCAAGGAACTGTCGGTCGACATGGCCGGCCGTTATTCGGATTACAACACCTTCGGCAACACCTTCAACAGCAAGTTCGGCCTGAAGTGGAAGCCGATCGATGACCTGCTGGTGCGCGGTACCTACGCCACGGGCTTCCGTGCGCCGACGGTGGCTGACCTGTACGGCGGCACCTCGCAGACCTTCGACAAATACACCGATCCATGCGACACCCTGTTCGGTGCCGCGGTACGTAACCCGCAGGTTGCCGCGCGCTGCGCCGGTGCCGTCCCGGCCAACTTCCGCCAGGAAGCATCCGGCGGTATCGATGCCACTGGCCCGGGGTCTCAGTCCAACTACGCCTACCTGTCCGGCTCCAATGCCGAACTGCTGCCGGAAACCTCCAAGACCTGGACCGTCGGCCTGGTGTACAGCCCGAACTTCGTACAGGGCCTGGACATCAGCCTGGACTGGTGGAAGATCCGCATCGACAACGTGATCGCGGCCGAGTCGGTTACCTCGATCCTCAACCAGTGCTACATTCTGGGCAACGCCAACGCGTGTGATCGTGTCACCCGCGATCCGGAGAATGGCTCCCAGGTGACCGACGTCACCCGCACGCTGATCAACGGTGGTTACCAGGAAACCGCTGGTTACGATCTGGGCATCAAGTACCGCCTGCCGGAGTTCTCCTTCGGCAACATCATCATCGACTGGAAGACCACCTACGTCGATTACCTGGAGTACAAGCGCGACAACGAAGAGCAGACTGCCGTCGAGCAGCACACCGGCTGGGGCACTGGCGACTGGGGTGGCAACTTCCGCGTGCGTTCGAACCTGAACATCGATTGGAGCCTGGGCAACTTCGGTGTCAACTGGGGCATGCGCTACTACTCCGGGCTGAAGGAAGAGTGTTCCTACGACCGCACCGGTGGCGCCGAGTGTAACAACCCGGACTTCTCCTCGGCCTACACCCTGGCCATTCCGGTCCGCAACACCGGTTCGAACACCTTCCACGACCTGCAGGTGCGTTACAACACTCCCTGGAACGCCACCATCTCGGCAGGTGCCAACAACGTGTTCAACCACGAGGGCCCGGTCATGTACAGCCAGCCGAACTCGAGCTTCTCGTACTACGGTGGCTTCGACATCGGTCGTTTCTACTACATGAAGTACACCCAGCGCTTCTGATCCATCGAAGCGTCACAGCAGAAAGAGGAGGGCGGGCCGCAAGGTCCGCCCTTCTTGTTTGTGCGCTGCACCGACTGAGGAGATCCACGCCATGCGTGGATGGTTCTTCAGGCACAACGGAAAAGGCAGGCCATCCGGCCTGCCTTTCATTCCCTGCGAACTCGCCCTGGGCGGTGCCTCAAGCCTCGCTGGGTACCAGTCCCATCAACGCATTGGCATGCTCCCGCCACTGCGGCAGCCTGTTGAGAACACCTGCGCGCTGCAGGTAGTCCTCGTCCACCGGATCACCATTGACCAGTGCCAGTGCCACGTGCACTGCGCCGGTCACCCAGAAGCTGCGTGTATTGGCACGCTGCGGCTGCAGATGGAACGCGACCGCTTCGATGATCGGCATCGGCAGGCCCCACAGGCCGAGCAGATAGGCACCGGCTTCGGCGTGGCCCGGGCGGGTGTCACCGGTCAGCGATGGTTCGCTGCGCTCGTTGCGCACGCCGGGCAGCAGCAGGCCGATGTCGGCCAGCAGCGCGGCGGTCGCGCCCAGTTCGGCGCTGGATTCGGGCAGCAGGCGTGCCGCCAGCCGCGAGGCGAGCAGGGCGCGCTGCTGTAGTGAATTGCGCTCGGCCGTGGACAGTGTCGGTGCCGAGAACACCTCGCTGGCCAGTACCAGATCGCGCAGCGTCGACAGGCCGAGGCGGGTCACGGCGGTGCGCAGGTCGGCGATGGTGCGGCCCTGGCTGAAGAACGCCGAGTTCGACAGCTGCAGCACCTTGGCCGCGATCGCCGGATCAGCGGCCACCAGCTTGGCGACGTCGGCGCTGTCGGCGTCGTCGTCATGTTCCAGTGCCTGGGTCAGGCTCAGGTACAGGTGCGGCGGCGAGGGCAGCTTCTCGATACGGCCGATGGCGTCGCGCAGGCGCGGGCTGTCCAGCACTTCACGCAGCTCTTCCAGGCTGGTCAGCGCTTCCAGCAACACTTCCGGTGCCAGCGGCAACGGCAGGAAGCGGTGGGCCACGCCGATCAGGCGTGCCGGCGGCGGCCGGTTGCCGTGCTGGGCGTCCACCAGCGCAATGCGGATGGTTTCCGGGCGCAAGGTCCGGATCTGGCCCAGCAGCGTGGTGGCATTGAGATCCGGCAGCTGCGGGCAGACGATCACCGCATCCACGCCCTGCGTGGCCACCGCGGTCATCGCGGTCTGGCCATCGGTGGCGGTCAGCGGCTGCCAGTCTTCCCCAAGATCGGCAATGAATTCGGTCAGCTCAGCCGGCAGGCTGGCTGCATCCCCAACAAGCAGAATACGCACGACACATTCCCCTGGCTGTCTCGACGATGGATGTCGACGACGTGTGAAGTGACGCAATTTACCTAATACGGCGGCAAGAGTGATGTGCCGTCGTCATGAAACGTGACCCGCATCGCTCCGGCGGGGTGCCGCCGGAGCGATCCGGGTCAGGCTCAGGCCTTGCTGTCGAGATGGCGCTGGTGCGCCTCGATCAGGATCTGCTTGGCCTCAGCGGCGCCGCCCCAACCGTCGAGCTTGACCCACTTGCCCTTCTCCAGGTCCTTGTAGTGCTCGAAGAAGTGGCCGATGCGCTCCAGCCAGTGGCTGGACACCTGGGCGATGTCTTCCACGTGGGCGTAGCCACTGAAGATCTTCGACACCGGCACGGCCAGGATCTTCTCGTCGCTGCCCGCCTCATCGCTCATCTTCAGCACGCCGACCGGACGGCAGCGCACGACCGAACCCGGCACCAGCGGCAGCGGCAGCACCACCAGCACGTCGGCCGGATCGCCGTCGCCGCACAGGGTGCTCGGCACGTAGCCGTAGTTGCAGGGGTAGCGCATCGGGGTGGACAGGATGCGGTCGACGAAGATCGCGCCGGTTTCCTTGTCCACTTCGTACTTCACCGGCTCCGAGTCCTTCGGGATCTCGATGATGACGTTGATTTCTTCCGGCGGGTTCTTGCCGGGCGAGACGAGTTCCAGACCCATGGTCGTGCTCCAGGTGGGGGATATAGACGGATAGCCCCCCATTTTATGCCTTTGCCGGGCGCTGTGCAGGGGAGGGGGCTGACGGCAGGGCGAGGAAGGCGCCGACCCGGCGGGCCGGGGTTGACCGATGGGGCCGGGCGGCGCGCGCGCGCAGGCTGGATGTACCTACCCGAGGAGTTCCCGCATGAAACCATCCGCCTTGTCACTCGGACTGTTCTGCACGCTGCTGATCGCGCCCGCCGCCCACGCTTTTCCCTACGTGGACCTGATCGACTATCCGCACCAGGAAGCCAACTGGGACCGCTTCTTTGCCCTGGAAGGGCGTCTGCAGCACGGGTTCGACGCGATCTGCGGCGACACCTTCTGCGAGGGTGAGTACAGCGACATCCGGGCGCTGCGCCTGCGCTGTTCGGTGGACGCGGTGCGCGGCACGGTGCATGAGTGCCTGTGGGCATTTGCCGCCAGTGACCTGGCCGTCTCGCGGAACGACGGTGCGATCGTAGCCCGGCAACCGACCTGGTTGTGCCCGCTGCCGCTGGTGCCTGGCACCCCGGTGGAGGCCTTCCATGCAGCGCTGGCGGCCCGTAATCCGCTGCATGATCCGTTGCCCGGCACGTCGGAGAGCACCTATGACGGGCTGACCGGCTGCATCCACTGATGCGAACGTGACTGATTCTCATTAACGGAGTAGCATGCGCGGCGCCTTCCGTCTGTCGTCCCGTTCTGCGCATGTCCTCCAATGCCGCCTCCCTTACCGAACTGCTGATCCGTGAGCGGCCGGCACTGCTGCGCCGGGTGCAGCGCATCCTCGGCGGCGACAATGGCGCCGAGGATGTGATCCAGGCGGTGTGGTTCAAGGCCCGTGGGGTCGACGACAGCCAGGCCATCGACAACCCGCGGGCCTATCTGTACCGGCTGGCCGCCAACCTGGCCACCGACCACGGCCGCGAATCGACCCGGCGCAACCGCCTGCTGGCCGACCACTACCTGTGGGGGCCGGACGAGGTCATCTCGACCGAGGAACAGGCCATGGCACAGGACGAACTGCAGCGGGTGCTTGATGCGGCGGGGCACCTGCCGGAGCCGACCCGCACCATCTTCCGGCTCAACCGCCTGCAGGGCCTGACCCAGGCCGAGATCGCCCGCCGTCTCGGGGTGTCGGTGACGACCGTCGAAAACCATGTGCGCACCGCCCTGCAGCGCCTGGCCTGGGCACGCAGCGGCCGATGATGGCCCCGGCTTGGGGCTGGCCCTCGCTGAAACGTCTTGATCACTGGACCGTGGATGCGGTCTAGTTCCTCCGCCCGCGCTTGAATGCGCCTGTCCGCCAGCCGATGAGCCCGCCGAACACGCTGCCCGCCGCCAATGACGATGCCCTGGCCGAACAGGCCCGGGGCTGGATCGCGTGGCTGGCCTCGGGTGACATCGGCGAAGGGCGCATGCACGAGTTCGAGCGCTGGCTGGCACAACCCGGGCACCGCCGTGCCTTCGAACACGAGCGCGCGCTGTGGCGCAGTGTCGGGCCACGCCCGCAGGTCCAGCCCGCCGAACGCCTGCGGCCGCATCGAATGCGCTGGGCGATGGCCGCTGCAGCCGCGCTGGCGATGCTGGTGGCATGGCCGGAGGCCTGGTTGCGGCTGCAGGCCGACCATCGCAGCACGCACGTCGCGCAGAACGTGCAATTGCCCGATGGCAGCCGCGCAGTGCTGGATGCGGACAGTGCGATTGCCGTGCGCTTCAATGCACATGCACGCGAGATCGAGCTGCTGCGTGGGCGTGCCTGGTTCGAGGTCAGCCCGGATGCGCAGCGACGTTTCAGCGTGCGTGCGGGCAACGGCGTGATCGAGGACATCTCGACCGCGTTCACCGTCGCGCGCGGCGATGACCAGGTTGAAACCCAGGTCGGGCAGGGCAGGGTGCGCGTGGCCAGCCCGGCCGACGGTGGCTGGACTTATCTGCAGGTGGGCCAGCGTGCGGTCTATGGCGAGCACAGCGGCGTGACGCGCCTGCGGGATGTGGCTGCCGACAGCGTCGGCGCGTGGCGGCAGGGCGAGCTGCTGCTGGAGCAGGCCAGCGTCGCCGACGCCGTGCAATGGGTGGGGCGTTATCGCGCCGGCCCGACCTTCGTGCGCGGCGATCTATCGCAGCTGCCGGCGGTAAGCGCGGCGTTGCGCATCGACCGCCCGGAACAGGCGCTGGATGCGCTGGCCGCGACGGCTGGATTGCAGGTGACCCGGCTGCCGCTAGGCGTCGCCATCGTCCATCGGTAGATCCACGCCGATGCCCCGGTGCCGACCAACGGGCGGCACCCACCACTACAACCAGCCACGCAACCGTCGGCACCTACCACTGCAACCTGCCGCGCAACCGTCGGCACCTGCTTCGGCTGCAAATCCCCTTGGGGTTGCCGCGCGCCCAACCGTCTTACCCCGCGAACGTACCCGCCGCCGCCACGTACGTCGCCGTGTCCGCCCGTGTTGCGGATGACGCCGCGTTCGCGGCACCGATTACCTGACAGGTTCCTCCATGTTCGACTCCCACCGCCCCGGCCGCGTGCTGCGCCCGTCCCGTCTGTGCATTGCCTTGCTGGCTGCCGCCCTGGCCAGTGCCACGCCGCCCGCGCTGGCACAGAGCGACCGAGCCGACCACGCCGCCGTACAGCGCTTCGACATCCAGGCGCAACCACTGGAAGAAGCGCTGCGCAGCTACATGCGCCAGTCCGGCGTGCAGGTCGTGTACCCGGCCGCTCTGGCCCGGGGGGTGACGTCGCGTGCGGTCAGCGGCAGCATGCCGGCCAGCGAGGCGCTGCAGCAGCTGCTGCAGGGCAGTGGCCTGGCAGTGCGCCGGGTCGGTTCCGATGCAGTGACCCTGGAAGCGGCGATGCCGGTGCAGGCCGGCAGCGGCGTGATCGTCACCGACACGCTCAGCGTGGCCGGCGACCGCGTCGACAGTGGCGCGGGCAGCGACGAGGCACGCCTGCTCGACAGCTATCGCTGCGTCGGTTCCATCACCCCGCTCAACCGCACGCACTTGGAGCGCTTCCGTGGCACCTCCAACGGCGACATCGTCAAGGGCGTGGCCGGTGTCACCGCCGGCGATCCGCGCGTTGGCAACGGCTTCGACGTCAACATCCGCGGCACCCAGGGCCAGGGCCGCGTGCCGGTGATCATCGACGGCGGCCAGTCCAGCATGGATACCTACCGTGGCTATGCCGGCCAATCGCAGCGCACCTACCTCGACCCGGACCTGATTTCCAGCCTGACCATCACCAAGGGCCCGAGCCTGCAGGCCAATGCCTCCGGTGGCATCGGCGGCGTGGTCGAGATGGAGACGCTGAAAATCGATGACGTGCTGCGCGAGGGGCGCGACTTCGGCGTACGCGTGCGTGGCGGCCTGGCCAACGCCAGCGCCAACAACCTACCGTCCTATAGCGCCGCGCCACGTTCCGACCGCAGCGCCACCGGCAGCCAGTTCTTCAACGTCGCTGCAGCCGGTCACTGGGACCGCTTCGATCTGGTGGCCGCCTATGCGTACCGCGACAACGGCAACTATTTCTCCGGCAAGCACGGCTACGATGATTTCCCGCAGACCCGTCGCACGCTGGCGCCGCTGAATCCGGCGCGTACCGAAGTGTTCAACACCTCGGCGCGCTCGAAGTCGGCGCTGCTCAAGGGCACCTGGCGCATCGACGATGCGCAGACGCTGGAAGCGGGCTACCGCCGCTACGAAGGCACCGCCGGCGAGATCATGGCGTCGCAGATCATCCGTGTGGATCGTGACCGCATTCCGCAGTGGGATCCGGGCCATGTCGACATGGACAGCTACAGCCTGCGCTACCGCTTCAATCCGGACAGCGAGCTGATCGATCTACGCGTCAATGCCGCATACACCGACACCGACAGCGTGATGTACAACAGCCTGACCGGCATCACCCCCTGGTACTTCGATCGCCGCACCGAGTGGTACGACGCGCCCAGCTTCAGCGGCGACCCCGGCTACAAGGATGCCTACCGCAATCCGCTGCGGCAGAAGCGCTTCGGACTGGATGCCAGCAACACCTCGATGTTCGATACCCGCGCCGGTGCGTTCACCCTCGACTACGGCCTGTCCTACAGTGACGAAGACATCGCACCGGGCAGCTCGGGCCCGGTCATGCACGATGACCTGGTCAACAACCGTTTCCTGCGCAATGCCGAGCGCAAGGAATACAGTGCCGTGGCCTCGCTGAAGTGGCAGCCCGATGAGCACTGGGAACTGCTGGCCGGCGGCCGCTGGAACCGCGTGGACGTGCACGACCGCAACCGCCTGGCCACGCCCGATGCCTATGAGGTGCAGGGCCAGTACCGCTACACCGAACTGCTCAATGGCAACCCGGCGCTGCCGTCGTGGCGGGCCAAGCGCATCGCGCTGCTGAACTGGTATCCGGATGCCAACGGCAACTTCACCCAGGAATCGCTGCTGGCCTCACCGTACAAGAAGGGCACGGTGGCCGACATCGGTGGCTGGAACTTCTACGACGCCGGCAAGGCGCAGGACCTGGAAGTGCCGGTCAGCTGGACGTGGTCGCAGCCGATCCGCCGCCGTGACACCGCGTTCTCGCCGACCGCCAGCGTGGCCTACCGCTTCAGCGAAGACACCATGGTCTACGTGAAGTACGCCGAAGGCACCAAGCTGCCGAGCCTGTTCGAGACCACGCTGGGCCTGTTCACCGCCGCCAAGCCAGTGGGCGAGTTGAAGCCGGAGCGCGCGCGCAGCTGGGAAATCGGCGCCAGCACCATCCGCTACGACCTGTTCGCCGCCGGCGACCGCCTGGCGCTGAAGCTGGCGTACTTCGATACCCGCATCGACGACCTGATCACCCGTGACTACCGCACGCTGTCGGCGGGCCTGATCCGAAACGTCGACCAGTTCAAGGTCTCGGGCATGGAGTTCCAGTCCAGCTATGACAGCGGCAAGGTATTTGCCGATCTGTCCGCGCACTACTACTTCAAGGCCAAGACCTGCGCGCCGGACATCGCCGCCGAGCGCCGTGCCTACGGGGCGCAACGCAGGAACGGCGAGCTGGCCAACACGCCCGACTGCGTGGACGGCGGCTTCGAGGGCTCGTACACCAATACCCAGAACCCGCCGCGCTACATGGTCAACCTGACCCTGGGCTCGCGCCTGTTCGAGGAGCGCCTGACCTTCGGCACCCGCGTGGTCCACAACGCCGGCCCGATCAGCAAGCTGGACAAGGACTGGAACGTAGGGCTGTCGGCGATCCAGCAGCTGTACCGGCCAACCACGCTGGTGGACCTGTTTGCCAGCTGGAGCTTCAACGACCAGCTCTCGGTGGAAGCCGGCGTGGACAACCTGACCGATCGTTACTACCTGGACCCGCTGGCCCTGGGCGTGATGCCGGCGCCGGGCCGCACGGCCCGGCTGGCGTTGACCTGGAAGTACTGATCGGTCGCGTATGAGCGGTGGGGTCGGACCGCCCTCGGTGGGTGCGGACCTTGGTCCGCACCGCTTCCGCCGTGCAATCGCCAGCGCCCCGCCGCGCCCGGCGTCTACTTACAGCCCGGTCGCGGCCTTCACCGCATCTTCGTGCAGCGACTCGTTCAGCTCGTCCACCACGGTGGTCCATGCCGCATCGGCCTGCAGCGACTCGGACAGGAACTGGCGCTGCGCATCGTTCCAGTACGGCGCCTCGACCACTTCCACATCGGTGGCCAGCTGGTGCTCGCGGATGAAGCGGGCGATGCCCTCGGCGCTGGCGTCCAGGCCCAGCTGCAGGAACAGGTTGGTCATGCGCGGTTCGGTGGTGATCATCGTCGGTTTCTGCGGTAAGAAGGGATGCGCCATTATCGGCGCACATAGCCTTGGGGAAAGCCCCGTGGCAGACGTCTACAGCACGACGACCCCCTTGGCATCCCCCATGAACGCACACATCGCCCCTGAAGAAAGCCGCAGCCTGCGGCTCAAGGCCGCCACCCGCGACAGCCACGGTGCCCTGGACAAGCGCATCATGGCCGGCGACATCTTCGCCGACCGCAGCAATTTCGCCCGTTTCCTGCGCGTGCAGTATCGCTTCCACCGCAGCATCGATGCGCTGTATGCCAACCCTGCGCTGGACGCACTGCTGCCGGACCTGGGCGAGCGCCGCCGCCTGACCCAGGTCGCGCGCGACCTGCAGGACCTGGAGCAGACCCTGCCGGGGGCTGACATCGCGGCGTTGCCGTCCGATCTGGAACTGCCCGCCGCGTTGGGGTGGCTGTACGTGGCTGAAGGCTCCAACCTGGGCGGCACCATTCTGTACAAGATGGCCGCCAGGCTCGGCCTGGACCGTGATTTTGGCGCCCGCCACCTGGCCGCGCATCCGGATGGCGCGGCGCGCCACTGGCGTGAGTTCACCGCTGCGCTGGACGCGGTACCGCTGAGTGTCGAGCAGGAGCAGCAGGTGATCGATGCCGCCGACGCCGCGTTCCGCAGCGTGCACGGCCACGTCGAAGTGGAATTCGCCTGATGCGCGGCGCGCGCCCACAGGTGCAGCGCTGATGCGCTGGCTCTGGTTCGCGCTGGGCTGGCTGATGGTCGGGCTCGGGGTGATCGGCGCGTTGCTGCCGGTGATGCCGACCACCATCTTCCTGATCCTGGCCGTGGGCTGCTTCGCGCGCAGCTCGCCGAAGTTCGAGCAGCGCCTGTTGGCGCATCCGCGCTACGGCCCATCGCTGCGGTTGTGGCGCGAGCAGGGCGCGGTATCGCGCAAGGGCAAGGCGTTTGCCAGTGCCGGCATGGCGCTGGGCTTTGCCCTGTTCTGCTGGGGCGCGCATCCGTCCTGGCGCCTGCTGTTGGGCGTGGGCCTGTTCTTCGCGGTCAGCGCCGGCTACGTGCTGAGCCGACCGGCCCCCCGGCTGGAGCCCCATCCGGTCGTGGAAGTGGACGACGCCAATGATCCGCGCGGGGCCCGTAGTCGCGCAGCGACCCCTGATGCTGACGGAAGCCGAGATGATGCTGCCTGCTGACCTGGCCCCCGTGGCCGCCCCCGCATTGACCCCGTGGGGCATGTACCTGGCCGCCGACGTGGTGGTGAAGGCCGTGATGATCGCGCTGGCACTGGCGTCGCTGTCCACCTGGACCGTGCTGTTGGCCAAGGGCTGGGAGCTGACCCGCCAGGCCCGGCAGCTGCGCGCGGCGCGCGCGCTGTTGCTGCAGTCGGCACAGCTGCCGCCGCAGAGCGGAGAGGCAAGTCTGCAGCAGGGCACCGCACTCGCCATGCTGGACGCCGCCCGCACCGAACTGCGCCTGTCGCAGGATCTGGATAGTCGCGACGGCATCAAGGAACGCATCGCCTCGCGCCTGGACCGCATCGAACTGGAGACCGCGCGCGTGCAGCGGCGCGGCATCGGTGTACTCGCCAGCATCGGCGCGGTGGCGCCCTTCGTCGGCCTGTTCGGCACGGTGTGGGGCATCATGAACAGTTTCATCGGCATCGCACACAGCAACACCACCAACCTGGCGGTGGTTGCGCCCGGCATCGCCGAGGCCTTGCTGGCGACCGCACTCGGCCTGGTCGCGGCGATTCCCGCGGTACTGGTCTACAACCATTTCAGCCGCGTGTTGGCCGGCCTGCGGGGCCTGCTCGGCGATCTGTCCCGTGCAGCAGCTGGTTTCGCGCGATCTTGATCGTGCCGCGCCGCGTGCCGCAGCGGCACCGCTGCGCGCGGTGCACTGAGGCGCGACGATGGCGATCAGGACCGGGTCCGACCGCGACGACGCACCGGAAGAAGCACACGAGATCAACGTCACGCCCTTCATCGATGTGATGCTGGTGCTGCTGATCATCTTCATGGTAGCCGCACCGCTGGCCACCGTATCAGTGCCGGTGCAGCTGCCGGCCAGCAGCGCCAGTGCCACGCCGCCCGAACAGGCGCCGGTGTATGTGACCGTGCAGGCCGATCTGTCGCTGCGCGTGGGCGAGCAGGCGGTGGCGCGTGACGGGCTGGCCGCTGCATTGCAGGTAGCCACCCACGGTGACACCTCGCAACGCCTGTTCCTGCGTGCCGATACCCGCGTGCCTTACGGTGAACTGATGGCAACGCTGGATGCGCTGCGTGCGGCGGGCTACCTGAAGGTGGCACTGGTTGGACTGGAGCAGGGCGCGCGATGAGCGGACTGCGGCGCTGGGCGACCAGCCTGGCGATCGTGCTGCTGGTGCATGCGTTGCTGGTCAGCGTGGCCTGCTGGTGGGCGGCGCGCGCACCGGCGGTGGCCGCCGCAGCGCCGCCCGCTGCATTGATGCTGGAGCTGGCGCCGATGGCACAGGCGCCTCCGGTGCCGCCGCGCGAGGTTGCCACTGGGCCGCTGCAACAGCAACAGCAGCGACAGGCGCCGAAACCGGCCCTGCGTGAGCAACCCAAAGCACCGGTGCAGCCGCAGGGTGACCTGCCACCGCCGCGTACGCCGGAGCCGACGCTCTCGCCGGACACCGCCGAGGCCAATGTCGCGCAGACCAGCGCACCGCCGCAGGTGGCGGCCGACGCGGCCGCACGCTACACCGCACCGCAGACCACCGCCGGCGAGCGCAGTCGCGCCGAGGCCACCTGGGAGGGGCGCCTGCTCGGGCATCTGCAGAAGCACCGGCGCTATCCACGCCAGGCCGAGCGGCTGCGTCAGCAGGGCGTGGTCTACGTGCGTTTTGCCGTGGCCCGCGACGGTGTGGTTTCGGCGGTGGTGCTGGGCCGCAGCAGCGGCTTCGCGTTGCTCGACCAGGAGACGCTGGACACCGTGCAGCGGGCCAGCCCGGTCCCGGCGCCGCCGGCCGAGGTGCCTGGCGGCCCGGTGCAGGTGATGGTGCCGGTGTCATTCTTCCTGCGCGGGCGCTGACCGCCATCGGGGTCGGATCCCTTTCCGCAGGACAGGGCTCTGACCCGAGCCGGAATTCAAGGCAGCGCGCAGGCGTTATGCTCGCGCACGACCGTCAATGGACGCGCGGAGGTTGGCATGACGACACGGACGTTACGGGTGCTGGCCTGGTGCAGCGTGTTGCTGGCTGCATGCCTGGCCGTGCTTTCGCTGGCACCGTTCACGCCGGCGATCATCTTCGCCTGGCCCTTGCTGGTGTTCGCCGCCTTCTGCATCTGGCGTGGCGCGTGGCTGCCCGGCGCACTGTGTGCGTGGCTGGCTTCGCTCGCTTTCATCGGCAGCCCGCTCAGCCTCTTCGATGGCTGGGACCGGCCGATCTATGCCTGCTGGATTATCGTCGTGGTGCTGCTTGTCATCCGATGGATGAGGCGGTCGCGGCCGTAGCGTCGAGCCTGCTCGACGCTACGGGTTCATGCATGGCGTGGATCTACAACAGAGGCACCAGCAGCAGCGCCACGATGTTGATGATCTTGATCAGCGGATTGATCGCCGGGCCAGCGGTGTCCTTGTACGGGTCACCGACGGTGTCGCCGGTCACGGCGGCCTTGTGTGCCTCGCTGCCCTTGCCGCCGAAGTGGCCGTCCTCGATGTACTTCTTGGCGTTGTCCCAGGCGCCGCCGCCGGTGGTCATCGAGATGGCCACGAACAGGCCGGTTACGATCGTGCCGATGAGTAGACCGCCGAGTGCGCGCGGCCCCAGCAGCAGGCCGACCACCACCGGCACCACCACCGGCAGCAGCGAGGGCACGATCATTTCGCGGATCGCCGAGCGGGTCAGCATGTCCACCGCCTTGTCGTACTGCGGCTTGCCGGTGCCCTGCATGATGCCGGGGATCTCGCGGAACTGGCGCCGCACCTCTTCCACCACTGCCCCCGCCGCACGACCGACCGCTTCCATCGCCATCGCACCGAACAGGTAGGGAATCAGGCCCCCGATCAGCAGGCCGATGATCACCGTGTGGTCGCTGAGGTCGAAGCGGAATTCCTGGCCGGGGTTGGCGGCCTGCAGGTTGTGGGTGTAGTCGGCGAACAGCACCAGTGCGGCCAGTGCAGCCGAGCCGATCGCATAGCCCTTGGTCACTGCCTTGGTGGTATTGCCCACCGCATCCAGCGGATCGGTGATGTCGCGGATCTCCGAGGGCAGCTCGGCCATTTCGGCGATGCCGCCGGCGTTGTCGGTGATCGGTCCGTAGGCATCGAGCGCGACGATCATGCCAGCCATCGACAGCATCGCGGTGGCGGCGATGGCGATGCCATACAGGCCACCCAGCGCGAACGCACCCCAGATCGCAGCACACACCGCCACCACCGGCAGTGCAGTGGACTTCATCGAGATGCCGAGGCCGGCGATGATGTTGGTGCCGTGCCCGGTGGTCGAGGCCTGCGCCACGTGTTGCACCGGCTTGTACTGAGTGCCGGTGTAGTACTCGGTGATCCACACGATCAGCCCGGTCAGGACCAGGCCGATCAACGCGCAGCCGTACAGTGGCATCGGTCCATGTACGTTGTCACTCATCAGCCCGGTGGTGATCGGGTAGAACGCGATCGCGGCCAGCACGCCGGAGACGATCACGCCCTTGTACAGCGCGCCCATGATCGAGCCGCCAGGCTTCACCTTGACGAACAGCGCACCGATGATCGAGGCGATGATCGACACACCGCCCAGCACCAGCGGATACAGCACGGCATTGGCGCCCGCCTCGGCCAGCATCAGGCTGCCCAGCAGCATCGTTGCGATGACGGTGACCGCATAGGTCTCGAACAGGTCGGCGGCCATGCCGGCGCAGTCGCCGACGTTGTCACCGACGTTGTCGGCGATCACCGCCGGGTTGCGCGGGTCATCCTCGGGAATGCCGGCTTCCACCTTGCCGACCAGATCGGCGCCGACGTCGGCGCCCTTGGTGAAGATGCCACCGCCCAGACGCGCGAAGATCGAGATCAGCGACGAACCGAACGCCAGACCGACCAGCGCGTGCAGCGCCTGTTCCATCGGCAGGCCCATCCGCAGCAGCAGTGCGTAATAGCCGGCCACACCCAGCAGGCCCAGGCCGACCACCAGCATGCCGGTGATCGCACCGCCGCGGAAGGCGACGTCCATCGCCGCACTGATGCCATGGCGCGCAGCCTCCGCGGTGCGCACGTTGGCGCGCACCGACACGTTCATGCCGATGTAGCCGGCGGCGCCGGACAGCACCGCGCCGACCGCGAATCCAATCGCGGTATACCAGCTGAGGAACACCCCGACCAGCACGAACAGCACCACGCCGGCGATGCCGATGGTCAGGTACTGGCGGTTGAGGTAGGCACGCGCACCTTCCTGGATCGCGGTGGCGATCGCGACCATGCGCTCATTGCCGGTGGGTTGGCGCAGGATCCAGCGCGCCGAGACGATTCCGAACAGGATCGCGAGAATGGCGCAGCCCAGCGCCAATGAAAGCCCGTGACGTTCCAGCATTAGACCCCTCCGCAGAATGGATGTAGGCATCCAGTGGCGATGAACGGCACCACGAGGGGGACGACGGGCTGCAGCCTGGAACCAACCCGTACCGACCTTGGCGGTCGTCCGACGTATGGCGGTGTTCAGCATTCCCTGGTGCCCGCAGTATGCGTTCGGCGCACTGTAGAGTCGAGCCGTGCTCGACTGGCTTCCAGAGGCCATGCTCGACGGGCTGCTGCGAGCTGCGGCGCATGCCGCCAGTCCATGGGCGTGATTCGAGAACCGCAGGCCTTTGCACCCCGTTAAGCCAGCCTCTGCAAGCCTGCGCACAGTCCCGTAGGAAATCCCCCATGCGCCTGTCCCTGTTGATGCTTGCCGCCCTGGTCCCGGCCGTACCGGCACTCGCCGCGGAAACCCCGGAGCTGCAGCGCGCCGTGGGCGCTCCCCAGGCAGTGGGCGCAGTGCACACCCTGCGGCAGATCCCCGAGGCCTGCGCGCGCCTGGAAGGTGCCTTCACCGGCCAGGCGGCCGAGCCGTATCGCTTTGCGCCGGTGCGGACCAGCGAACAGTGCCAGCCACGCGCGCGCTTCGTCGATTACACCAAGGCGCAGCCAAGTGCGGACAAGGGCTGGAAACTCAACGATGTGATCCGCGTGCCGAGCGCGGCGTGCCCGGCCCAACAGGCAGTGGTGCGGGTGTGGCGCCTGCCGTCGAGCAACAAGGTCGAGCTGGACGGCCAGGGCCAGTCGCGCATCTATCTGGAAGAGGCGAAGAAGCAGGCGGCTGCCGGCCAGATTCCGCAGGTGACGATGTTTGCCGCGCAGCTGCAGATGGAAGGCAAGGCCTGTAATTGATACAGGTGGGTGCCGACCGTTGGTCGGCACCGATGCCGCATCCACGCATGGCGTGGATCTACTGCGGCGCGCCATCATTCTCCGGCCAGCGTCGCCCCGCGCGCCACCAGCAGCTCGCGAAGCGCCTTGCGGTGGCAGTGCGCCTCATCCTCGCAGTAGCACCCCACGCTGAGGTCGCTGTGCTGCGACATCGCAGCCAGCAGGTCCAGCGCGTGGGCCGCATCCGGGGACTTCATCTCAGCCTTGTAGTGGCGGAAGAACGCGTTCCAGTCGGCGGCCGTTTTCGCCTCGTGCGCCTGCTTCACCAGTGCCGCGCTGGGTGACAGGGTCGGGAACCAGACGTCGTACCAGTCCTGCCGCGCGAACTCGCTGCGCGGCACGCCGCGCGGCGGGCGCCGCACGGTACCGATACGCAGCCCCTCGCCGGGTTGGCGTGGCGTTCCCAGTCGAACAACGCGCAAGGCCATGATGATCTCCAGGCGGGGCGTCCATCATCCTGCGATGCTCGTGCGCCAGGCGTGAACCACTGTGGAAAGGAAAAGGCCCGGGCGCCTGCGCACCCGGGCATTTTACCCATGCCTGCAGCAATCAGTTGCCGCGGCAGTCCTTCAGCCACAACACACGTCCCACCTGGTCATAGCTGTCGACCACGCCGGTCAGCGTCACTTTCTCGCGCGGGCGCAGGGCCAGCGCATACGCGGCCTGGTTGGCTGCGAACGAGCAGGAAATGGCCACGCGCTCAAAGTCGATGCTGCCATCGCTGGGCAGGTCGAAGCTGGTGTTGTAGGTGCCGCCACTGCGCAGCACGGTGGTGATGCGACCGGTGATGGCGTAGGTCTTGCCCTTGTAGCGCGGCTCGACCGCGGCCGGGTTGTCCTTGTTCTGGTTGCGCAGCTGGAAGCCGAAGCGGTCGGCGGCAATCGTTACCACCGACGCCTGCGGAGTGGCCTTGGCTGCCTGTTCGCCAGCCTTGCCCGGCTTGACCTGGTTGAGCAGCTTGCACATTTCTTCGCGCACGCCGTCGGCCGAGGCAATGGCGCCCTTGTTGACCTTCACCACCATGCCGACCGTGCCCTGGCCGCCTTCGGAAGTGGCGCTGATGATCATCGGGATCGGCTTGTGGGCCAACGATTCCGGCTCTTCGATCAGCATCGAGCCGCCTTCCACGTCCTCGCTGAGGACATCCATGTTGGCGTTCTTGGCGATCACCCGCATCTGGCCGATGGCACTCGCCACGGTCAGGTCCGGATGGGTGACCGATGAAGTGAAGGTCGTGCCGACGAAGGGATTGCCCTTCTTCTGGAAGTTGCTTTCGCAGGTCGCAGCGAAGGCGGGTGCGGCGGCACCGCACAGCAGCGCGGCGATCAGGATCGGGTGCTTCATGGTTACAGTCCTTGTGAAATGGCAGCACAGGCCCGGGCCACGTGGCCGGGCAGCGTCGAATCTGGCTTGCGGCGGCCCCTTTGCCCCGGGCCGGAGCCCGATTGTGGGGCGCTTCGGTGGTCTCCGCAATGCGCCCTGTGCTCCGCACAGGGCGCAGGTGCACCTCAGCCTTCGAAGGCCGGCAGCTTCTGCTTCACCGCCACGTTCTTCAGGGTGACGTACTTCGGCAGGCCATCGGTGCCATACGGAAGCGGCGCTTCGCCCTTGATCAGCGGCGACAGGTAGGCGCGCGCCTTGGCGGTGATGCCGAAGCCGTCGCGGCGGATGAAGCCGGCGGGCATCTTCTTTTCATGGTTGGCAATCTTCGACAGCGGCGCCGCTTCGATCTTCCAGCGGTAGGGCGCGTCGCCGCTGCGCACGATCACCGGCATCACGCCGTTCTGGCCCTTGAGCGCCAGCTGCACCGCAGCCCTGCCGACCGCCTGCGCCTGCTCCCAGTCGGTCCTGCTGGCCAGGTGGCGGGCCGAGCGCTGCAGGTAATCGGGCAGGGCCCAATGCACCTTCATGCCCAGCTGGTCCTTGACCCGGCCGGCCAGGTGCGCGGCCACGCCGCCCAGCTGCGCGTGCCCGAATGAATCCTTGCCGCCGCCGGCGTCGGCAACGAAGCGGCCATCGGCGGTGGCGATGCCTTCCGACGCCACCACCACGCAGTAGCCGACGCGCTCGACCACGGCCTTGACCTTGGCCAGGAACGCCGCCTCGTCATAGGCGCGTTCGGGCAGCAGGATGATGTGCGGCGCCTCGTCATCGCCGTTGCCGGCCAAGCCGGCGGCCGCGGCCAGCCAGCCGGCGTGGCGGCCCATGGCCTCGTAGATGAAAACGCGGGTGGAGGTCTCGGCCATCGCCGCCACGTCCAGCGCCGCTTCGCGCACCGAGACGGCGGTGTACTTGGCCGCCGAGCCGAAACCGGGGCAGCTGTCGGTCACTGCCAGGTCGTTGTCGATGGTCTTGGGCACGCCGATGCAGGTCAGGTCGTAGCCGGAGGCCTTGGCCAGCTGCGAAACCTTCAGCGCGGTGTCGGCCGAGTCGTTGCCACCGTTGTAGAGGAACCAGCGCACGTCATGCGCGCGCAGCACCTCCAGCAGCCGGTCGTAGCGGGCGCGGTCGGCGTCCAGCGATTTCAGCTTGACCCGGCACGAGCCGAAGGCGCCGCCCGGGGTATGGGCCAGCGAGCGGATCGCGGCCGCGCTCTCCCTGCTGGTGTCGATCAGTTCCTCGCGCAGGGCACCGAGGATGCCGTTGCGGGCGGCCAGGACCTTGATGCCCTTGGCCCGGGCCTGCTCGATCACCGCCGCCGCCGTGGCGTTGATGACCGCAGTAACACCGCCGGACTGGGCGTAGAGGAGGGTACCGTTGCGCATGCGTCTACCTGCTCGGGGGAAAGGACATTGCAGGGACATTACCCGGATGCGGTAAAGTGGCGCTATTGCGGTGCAGCGATACCGGCCCGTCCGGGACGCGAACCTTCTTTGTTTTCAACACGTTGGAGTCAGGTCAATGCGATTGGTTCTGTTGGGACCGCCCGGTTCGGGCAAGGGGACACAGGCGACGCGCCTGAAGGAAAAGCTGGGGATCGCCCACATTTCGACCGGTGACATGCTGCGCGCGGAAATCGCCGCGGGCACGGAACTGGGCAAGCAGGCCAAGACGGTGATGGATGCCGGCAACCTGGTGTCGGACGACATCCTGCTGGGCATGCTGGAGTCGCGCCTGACCCAGGCTGATGTCGCCAAGGGCTTCATCCTCGATGGCTACCCGCGCAATGTGGCCCAGGCCAATGCGATGGACGGCCTGCTGGCCAAGATCGGCCAGCCGCTGGACGCGGTGGTGCAGCTGGACGTGCCCACCGAACTGCTGGTGGACCGCATCGCCGGCCGCGCCAAGGAGCAGGGCCGCGCCGATGACAACCCGGAAGCGGTGCGCCAGCGCCTGCAGGTCTACAACGAGCAGACCGCCCCGGTGGTGGACTTCTACGCTGGCCGCGGCACCCTGGCCCGGGTTGACGGCGTCGGTGAGCTGGACGAGATCGAAGCCCGCATCCTGGCGGCGATCAACGCCTGACCCGGCGGGGCCGGCGTGCTGCCGGCCGCACGGGTGCAGAAAAAAACACAGGCCTGGTCCGTGAGGATCAGGCCTGTGTCGTTTGATAGGCGCCAGCAGAGGGCTTGCTCAGGGCCCCGCAGCATGAGCTCCCTTGGGGATGGCCTCTTGGGGAGTAGGACCGGTTCGGGTACTGCGGCTGGCAGTTCGAATTGTGTCCGGGTTCACAGAACATCGCTATCGGGATTTCCCTGACAGATGATTGGAGTTTCCTCACATCCTGTGTAGGACTTGTCTTACCCAAGAGCGGACATTGGCCCTATACAGCCGTCATCGGTCACAATCCTCGGTCATGAGCAGCGTACATATCCTTGCAATTGCCGGCACCTTCATGGGCGGCGTGGCCGCCCTGGCGCGGGAACTGGGCCATACGGTCAGCGGCAGTGACCAGGCCATCTATCCGCCGATGTCCACCCAGCTCGAGCAGCTGGGTATCACCCTGGACCAGGGCTACCGCGCCGACAGCGTGCCACCGGGCACCGACGACGTGGTGATCGGTAACGCACTCTCGCGCGGCAATGCCGCCGTTGAGGCCGTGCTCGACGCCGGCCAGCGCTATATCTCCGGTGCGCAGTGGCTGTCCGAGCAGGTGCTGCCGGGCCGCGACACGCTGGCCGTGGCCGGCACCCACGGCAAGACCACCACTACCACCATCCTCACCTGGCTGCTGGAAAGTGCCGGTCGTTCTCCCGGTTTCCTGATCGGCGGCGTGGCCGAGGATTTCGGCGTCTCCGCCCGCCTGGGCCAGGGCCGTGAGTTCGTGGTCGAGGCCGACGAGTACGACACCGCCTTCTTCGACAAGCGCAGCAAGTTCGTGCACTACCGGCCGCTGGTGGCCATCCTCAACAACCTTGAATACGACCACGCCGACATCTTCCCGGACGTGGCCGCGATCCAGCGCCAGTTCCATCACCTGGTGCGCACGGTGCCGGCGCGTGGCCGACTGATCGTCAATGGCGAGGATCAGCATCTGGCCGAAGTGCTGGCGATGGGCTGCTGGACCCCGGTTGAGCGCTTCGGCTTCGATCCATCGCTGGAGTGGCATGCGGAACTGCTGGCTGCCGATGGCAGCGCGTTCCGCGTGCACCACCGCGGGCAGGCACTGGGTGATGTGCAGTGGTCGTTGCTGGGCCGCCACAACGTGCTCAACGGCCTGGCGGCGCTGGCAGCCGCACATGCGGTGGGTGTTGCGCCGGCCGAGGTGATCCCGGCGCTGGCGCGCTTCCGCAGCGTCAAGCGCCGCATGGAAGTGATCGGCAGCCACGAGGGCATCACCGTCTACGACGATTTCGCCCACCACCCGACCGCAATCGCCACCACGCTGGAAGGGCTGCGCGCCAAGGTGGGCGATGCGCGCATCGTGGTCGCGATGGAGCCGCGCAGCAATTCGATGCGGCTGGGCGCACACGCGCAGGCGCTGGCCCCCTCGCTGGCGCTGGCCGATGAAGTGGTGTTCCTGCATCGCCCGGAACTGGCCTGGGATGCCGCTGCGGTGATCGCCGCAGTGCGCGGCCAAGCGCACGCGGTGCCCGATACCGACGCGCTGCTGGCGCAATTGCAGGCCAGCGCGCGCAGGGGTGACCACGTGGTGTTCATGTCCAACGGTGGCTTCGACGGCGCACCGCGCCGCTTCCTTGCCGCGCTGCAGGCCCGATGAGCGTCGACGCTTCACTGCCGCTGTTTCCGCTGCACACCACGCTGGTACCAGGTGCAGCGGTGGGCCTGCGCGTGTTCGAACGGCGCTACCTGGATCTGGTGCGCGACAGCGGCCGCAGTGGTGAGGGCTTTGGTGTCTGCCTGATCCTGGACGGCCAGGAAGTGGGAGCCCCGGCAACGCCGGCCGCGTATGGCGTGCAGGTACGCATCGAAGACTTCGATGTCGGCGCCGACGGCGTGCTGCAGTTGCGTCTGCGCGGCACTCGCCGCTTCCATGTCGAGCGCACCCGTGTGCGCGACAACGGGCTGGTGGTGGCCGATGTGCGCTGGTGCGAGGAAGACCCCGACGACGAACTGCGGCCGCAGCATGCGCTGCTGGCCACGGTGCTGGGGCACATCATCGAACAGGCCGGCGAGGCCTATGCGCCGGCCAACCCGGCGCTGCTGGACCAGGCCAGCTGGGTCGGCTGGCGGCTGGCCGAGCTGCTGCCGCTGAGCGAGCAGCAGCGGTTGCAGCTGCTGCAGTTGGACGACCCGCACCAGCGTTTGCAGCAGTTGCTGGGCTGGATGCCGTAACAGCCTGCCCCGGGTGGTGTGCGCCCTGGTGCACACGCTGGGGTATGCGGGGAATGCCATCCACGCATCGCGTGGATCTACTGTAGAGCCGAGCCTATGCTCGGCTTGATGGTTCCCGCGAAGGCAGCCGAGCATGGGCTCGGCTCTACAGTGGGTGGCTGCGTGCCGGTGCCGGTCAGGGCGTGGTGGTCTTCAACCGCAGCACCGGCAACCCGGTTTCGCTGTGCACATCCTCGCGCTGCGGCAGGTCCTGCACGGCGTCCTTCACCGCGTTCAATGCCGGGTCGACGCCGCGCAGTGGATGCCACATGCCGATCCATTCGAAATGGCGCTGGTAGCGCAGGGTCTGCGCACTGCCCAGCCACAGTGGCGTATTGCCCGGCTGCAACTGTGCAGGGGCTGGCCACAGGCGCAGTACGTAGCGCTCATCGCGATGTGCACCCTGGCGCACCATCAACAGCGCTTCCACGCGGGTGTCCAGCGTCGCCGGCAGCACCGGCAGGTCATCGGCGCCGGTGTTCTTGTCCAGCATCAGCAGCGCCTGCTGCCAGCCGGCCTGCTCCTGTCGCTTCCAGCCGCGCGCTTCCAGTTGCGCCTGCAGCGGTGCCAACGGACCGGCCACCTGCACGTCCAGCGGCCAGCGCTGGTCGTCGTCGAACTCGTTGCGGCGCGCCGGCAGCGTGGCCCAGTCGTGCTGCCACCAGGCCTGCGTGTCCATTGCCTGCGGGGCCGGCAGGGTCGGCTCGAAGCGTTCCAGCTTCACCGGGATATTGCGCGGTGCGTACCACATCGCGGCGACGGCGAAGACGCCATAGAACAGCCAGGCCACCGGTTTCACCCAGAACGAGCGGTTGAAGCGGCGGCGGTAGGCGATGCCCAGCACCAGCAGCCAGAACGTGCCGAACAGCATGCCGCCGATCACGTCGCTCAGCCAATGCGCACCCAGGTACAGGCGCGAGAAGCCGATCAGGCTGACCACGATGCCCGACACCAGGTACGGCCAGACGCGGGTACGGCCGGGCATCTCGCGGGCGATCAGCACCGCGAAGAAGCCGAAGGTGATGGTGGCCATCGTCACCGACACCGACGGGAAGCCGAAGCCGCTGCTGGCGTCGACCGGGCGCACCACATCGACGGTAGCGCCGAGCAGCATGGTCAGCGCCAGGCCGAACGCCAGCGCGGCCAGCCAGTGGGCGGCCGCCATCCAGCGCCGGCGCCAGATCAGGTAGCCCATCGCTGCAGCGGTGGCCGGCAGTAGTACCTGCCAGGCGCCCAGCGACGCCAGCGCGGCCATCGGGTAATCGGCCAGCGGGTTACGCAGCGCCAGCATGGCCTGGTGCACCAGCAGGTCGATCGCCAGCGGCTCGCCGTGCGCGACCACCACGGTCAACAATGCGAACCAGCCCCAGCCCAGTACCAGCAGCATCAACGCCAGCATCGCCAGCGGCACCGATTCACGGCGCTTGGGATCAAGCACGCCGACGGTATAGCGGCCCAGCGTGGGGTGGCGGTTGGACCAGTCCAGCAGGCGTGCCAACCAGTTGTCCATGCGCGCGGCCGACCAGCGGTAGCCGTACAGCACGATGGCCCAGACCAGGCCGAGGATCACCGCCAGCAGGCCGACCACCACCACCAGCCGACCGGCCACCGCCGCCACCGCGTCATAGGCCTCGCCAAGAATCCAGCCGGGGGCCAGGAACAGGACCGCCCATGAAATGCTGGCGATACCACTGGCCTGTACATAGCGGCTGGCTGGCATCTTCATCATGCCCGCGATGGCGGGCACGAATGGCCGGATCGCGCCGACGTAGCGTGCCACCAGGATGCTCTTGAAGGCATTGCGGCGGAACAGGTTTTCGCCGCGGTCGAGCAGCTGCGGGTAACGGCTGAACGGCCACACGCCGCGCAGGCGGTCGCCCCAGCGGCGGCCGATCCAGTAACTGATGCCATCGCCGGCAAACGCACCCAATGCCGCAGCCGCCACCGCGTACGGTCCGGAGATCTGGCCCAGGCCGATGAACACGCCCACCGCGAACAGCAGTGGCAGCGCCGGCACGATGGCGCCAAGAATGATGACCGCATCGCAGAAGGCGATGAGGAAGATAACGGCGCCCGCCAGCACGGGGTGAGCGGCAATCCACGCGAGCGTGGCGTCGATCCATGAAGAGTCCATTGTCCGATTATAGGGGCGTGAAGGTGACTGGTTCCCAGCCGCTTGGTGACCGTTTGCAACCAGTGCCATCGCCTAGAATGGGCCCATGCCGCATACGCCCGACGCTCAACCGCATGCTTTGAAGGCCGACAGCTTCGGCCGGATCCTCCTTGTGAAAGGGCCCGATGGTCCCTTTGTGCGCCGTGATCTTGGTGCCACGCCGCTGTGGTTGCGGCTGCCTGCATGGTGGCTGGCCCGCCGCGAGGCCCGCGCGCTGCAGCACATTCACGGCATGGCCGATGTGCCGCAGCTGCTGGCCTGGAATGGCCATCACCTGGATCGCAGCTTCATGGCCGGCGACGCCATGTACCAGCGCCCACCGCGCGGCGACCTGGCCTGGTTCCGTTCCGCGCGCCGGCTGCTGCAGCAGCTGCATCGCAACGGCGTGGCCCACAACGACCTGGCCAAGGAGGCCAATTGGCTGGTCACTGAAGATGGACGGCCGGCGCTGATCGACTTCCAGCTGGCGGTGATCGGCAACCCGCGCTCGCGCTGGATGCGGCTGCTGGCGCGCGAAGACCTGCGCCACCTGCTCAAGCACAAGCGCATGTACTGCCGTGAATCGCTCACCCCGGTGGAGAAGCGCGTGCTCAAGCGCACCTCGTGGGTGCGCGAACTGTGGTTTGCTACCGGCAAGCCGGTCTACCGCTTCGTCACCCGCCGCATCCTGCATTGGGAAGACAACGAAGGGCAGGGGCCAAAGCCGTGAGCCGTGTGCAGGTGTTGACCAGCCCGCCGAGTGTGGGCAGCGTCTTGCACCCACAGCTGGCTGGTGCCGACTTCGTGCACGCCTGTCAGGCCACCACCCGGCGCGACGGGCGTACCGCACTGCAGGCCTACCGCGACATGGCGGCGACCATTCCCGGCTGGTTCGATGGGCTGATGGCGCTGCGCAACCACGGCATGCGCCTGCTGGGCATGAAGCATCTGGGTTCGTTGCGTGCAGTGCAGGTTGTTGAAGATCCTCAACCCGGCCAGCGGCTCGGCATCTTCACCCTGCAGTCGATGGATGACGATGCCATCGTGCTGGAAGACGACGACCGCCATCTTCGCGTGCAGCTGGCGCTGCAGTGGCAGGGCGACGTGCTGGAAGTGGCGACCGTGGTGCATACGCATAACGCCTTCGGGCGCACGTACATGCTGCCGGTTGCGCCGGTGCACCGGTTGATCGTGCCGCATCTGCTGAAGAAGCAGGCGCAGGCGTACCGGTAGATCCACGCCATGCGTGGATGTGGTTTGTGATCTGCGGGCTGCTCAACGGCTAAACGGCTCATTGCCCAGTGCCGCATGAATGTCGATTGCATCGGCAGCAGAAGACTCGCGATATCCAAACCAGGGACAATCCGCGAGAGAATGATCGAGGTGATGCATGTGGTATTGCGCGCACGCAATTTTCTATTACGAGAGCAAAGGGCAGGAATCGTTCCTGGTGCATGAGAACGTGTACCTGATCAGTGCCGACAACGATGAACACGCTCTTGAGAATGCAGAAGCACTTGCTTCCGGGTATGAGGATCTGACCGGCCGCCTGGTGGGTGAAGACGGTAGGGCGTATCTTTATCGTTTCGCCGGAATCCGCAAGCTGATATCAGTGGCGATTGATCAGGACTCTGCCGAGGGGCGCCTGCACTCTGGCGTGGAGGTCACGTACTCCGTCATGGCGGTGGACACGTTGGATCAGGTGAAGCAGCTTGCCCGTGGTGATGGCGTGGCAGTGCTGTACCAGGAATAGAAATGTAGAGCCGAGCCATGCTCGGCTGCATTCAATGAGCCGAGCAGGGCTCGGCTCTACAGAGGCCGGTGGCCTTACGGCGTTGCCGGCACCACCTGCTGGCCGATGAAGTTGCGCTTGGCGTCGAAGTCGTAGGCGATCTGCAACTGCCCGACATCCGGGCAGGCGTGGCAGTCGCGCAGCGGCGTGCGGTACAGCAGGCGGATGCCACCATTCTCCAACGGCGAGGCGCCGGCCGACTGCGCCGGTGCGAACGGCGTGGCTTGCGGGTTGGCCTTCAGCAGTTCCTGCACAGTGGGGTCGGCACGCAAGGTGTCGTCCAACTGCACGGCATCCACATCGATGCGCTTGCCGCTGGCATCGACCAGGCGGGTACCTTCATTGGTGTTGGCGCGGAACGGATACTCGACCGTGGCAATGCCCAGTCCTTCGTTCTCGTGCCACGCGGTCACATAGGCCAACTCACCGCCGGTGGACAACTGCTCGGCGGCGGTGATGGCCTCGGCACTGGCGCCACCGGCGCGCATCGCGTCGCGAAGGCAATCCCGGGTGGCCGCGTTCTCGCCCTGGCGGCAGGCGTTGAGGTCGCCATCCCAGACCACCGCCTCGCTCCAGCGCATCTTGCCGTCGGCGGCGGCCTTCTCCGCGCTGGGCGTGTCACCGGCGGGTGGCTCCTTGCCGGGTTCCGGCGAACGGCCCTGGCAGGCAGTCAGCAGGGCAAGCCCCAAGGCAGGCAGCAACAGGCGGGAACGGCGCATGGCGTGTACCTCGTGCGTTGTCTGGAGGCCCGAGTATCGTCAAGGGCGGGTGAACTCCGCGTCGGCGCGGCATACTAGCGGCTCATTGCATACGCTGGAGTGCGGAACGTGGGCAGTCTGCAGGGCAAAACGCTTTTCATCACCGGTGCCTCGCGTGGCATCGGCCTGGCCATCGCACTGCGCGCCGCGCGCGACGGGGCCAACGTGGCGATCGCGGCCAAGTCGTCGGTGCCGAATCCGAAGCTGCCGGGCACCATCCACACCGCCGCCGAAGCGGTGACGGCTGCAGGCGGGCAGGGCCTGGCGCTGAAGTGCGACATCCGGGAGGAAGAGCAGGTGCAGGCGGCGGTGGCGGCCACGGTCGACACCTTCGGTGGCATCGACATCCTGATCAACAACGCCAGCGCGATCTGGTTGCGCGGCACGCTGGATACGCCGATGAAGCGTTTCGACCTGATGCAGCAGGTCAATTCGCGCGGCAGCTTCCTGTGCACGCAGGCCTGCCTGCCGTACCTGCTGCAGGCGCCGAACCCGCACATCCTGACCCTGGCGCCGCCGCCGAGCCTGGAGCCGAAGTGGTGGGGCGCACATACCGGCTACACGCTGGCGAAGATGGGCATGAGCTTCGTCACCCTGGGCCTGGCCGCGGAATTCGGCCCGCAGGGCGTGGCGGTGAATGCGCTGTGGCCGCGCACCGTCATCGCCACCGATGCGATCAACATGATTCCGGGCGTGGATGCGGCTGGCTGCCGCACGCCGCAGATCATGGCCGATGCTGCGCACGCGGTGCTGGTGCGCGAGGCGGCGGGTTTCCACGGCCAGTTCCTGATCGACGATGACGTGCTGGCGCAGGCGGGTATCACCGATCTGTCCGGCTATGCGGTGGATCCATCGCGTCCGTTGTTGCCGGATCTGTTCCTGGAGTGATCGCGCGTCGCCGGCAGAGGCCGAGGGCTGCGACCTTCGGCCTGCTGCGTTAGAATGCGCGGCTGTAATCGTTTTCAACAAGGACGTGAACCCATGTCACGCACTCTTTCCGTCGCGGCGCTGGCCGCTTCGCTGTCGATTGTCCTGGCTGCCTGCGGCAGCAAGGCGCCTGCAACCACTGGCGACGCCGGCCCTTCCAGCACGCCCGACGCCAGCGCGGCGCCGTCCGACGCACAGCAGCAATTGACCGCCAAGCTCAACGCCTACATCGGCTGCTTCAACACGCTTGATTCGAAGACCCACGGCAGCATCGAGTCCTATACGCGCTGGATCAAGGACGTCGAGGCCGGCCCGACCGGGCGCGAGACCCAGGTGTACGGTCCGTTCGAGATCAGCGACTACGACATGAAGCAGTGCGATGGCCCCGTGACCGAGGCGATGGCTGCCAAGCCGGCGCTGGCCGAGCTCGATGCCGCTGCTGGCCATTACCAGCAGGCGCTGAAGGCATTGGTGCCGATCAGCAAGGAGGCGCACGACTACTACGATCGCCAGGACTACGAAGATGACCGGTTCGCCAAGGGCAAGCAGCTGCATGCGCCCTTGATGGCCGCCTTCAAGGAGTTCGTGGCTGCCAGCGCAACGTTCAACGCCGAGCTGGAGCGCCAGAACGACGCCGCCCAGCGCGAGCAGCTCAAGGCGCTGGAACAGGCCGAGGGGCGCACGCGCGAGTACTACCGTCTGGCGATGATGCTGGAAGCCAAGGCCATCATGGATCTGATGAGCGAGGACGATTTCGACCAAGCCAAGGCGCGCGAGCGTCTGGATGCGTTCAACCGCATTTCCGACGAAGCGCATGCGAAGGTGGCTGATCAGGAGCCGGGCAAGCTGGACTGGAACAGCTTCGAGCGTGAGGCCGAGAACTTCCGGCGCGAAGGCAAGGAGCGGCTGAAGCGCGTCAGCGAGAACACGCCCTATACCGATTTCGAACGGCGCATGCTGGATTCGCCCTCGATGGCGCCGAGCGGCTCTGCCAGCAAGCTGATGCAGGAGTACAACTCGCTGGTTTTCCAGAGCAACCGCCAGTAAGCGAGAAGCTCAACGCGCTATTTTTGTCGCGATCGAGCAGGTTGATCGCGACATGACACGCCCCGCAGCCCCGAATGCCAGCACCTTCCCGAGGTGCTGGAGCGCGCGCTCGCGCCATGCAGGACGATGGCTGCAGTTTTCACTGGTGCAAGGAACTGATTTGAACGCATCCACACGCCTGATTCCCGTTCTCCTGCTCGGCGCGCTGGCCGGCTGCAACAGCCCGGCGGGGCTGGCGGTCGCCGACCCCGGGCTGGAGAAGGTGAACGCCTACATCGAGTGCTACAACGGCGTCGAACAGCCCATCCACGAAGGCTTCCAGACTTACACGGGCTGGATGAAGGACCCCAAGGCGGGGCCGACCGGCAAGGAAGCGCAGCCGCGCTCACCGGGCAAGCTGTTGTCGCACCGCGTCGAGTACTGCGGCCAGCCGCTGACCGAGGCGCTGGCAAAGACCCCTGCCACGCCGCTGGATGCACCCGCGCGACAGTACCAGCAGGCATTCCAGGCACTGAACACCCTGATCGAGCGTGCCGATGGGTACTTCACCCGCGAGGACTATCGTCGCGATGGTGGCGATGGGATGCGCAGCCAGCATGCCCCGCTGATGCAGGCCTATGCTGATTTCTTCAAAGCCAGCGAAGCGATGGATGCGGCGCTGGAAAAGAACGAGAACGATCGCCGCGCCGCCCAGCTGAAGCAGATCGAGGAAAGCGAAGGCCGCTCGCTGGCCTATTACCACCTGCGCCTTGTCGGCGATGGCAAGCAGCTGGCGATGGCGTTCCAGAGCGACGCACCGGACGTTGCGGCGTTGCGCGGCCAGCTGGCCGACTATCAGGCGCTGGTGACGGAAATCCAGAACAGTGGTGTCGGCAAGGACGACCCGATGTGGGGCCATGTGCAGCGTTCGGCCGACAAGCTGGTGCGTACCGCTGGTCGCGGTGTCGAGCGTCTGGAGCAGGGCAAGCCGATCACCGCCGATGCGTTGGCCGCCGAGCGCAAGGCGTCGGGCAGCTGGCTCACCACCGATCCTGAAGGGGCACAGTCGACGATCCTGGACGCCTACAACGACCTAGTGACCACCAGCAACCGCATGCGCTGAGGGCGATCCACACAGGGCGTGGACCCGTCCACGGCGGCACCGGGCCATGCCCGGCGCGCACCCTGCGGGGTTGGCAGTGCCGGCCGCTGGCCGGCATGTGCCTCAATGGCTGAATGCGTCCGGCAGTTCACCGCCGCACTTGCGGCAGTGCCGCGCATCCGGTTCATGCCCCTCCAGCCCGCAATGCGGGCAGCCGCGGGCATCACGGCGCGCGGCCAGTTCGGCCTCGCGCATGGTGCTGGCCAGTTCGGCGGTGTAGATGCCGGTGGGCACGGCGATGATGCTGTAGCCGATCAGGATCAGCACCGAGGTGACGAAGCGGCCGAGCACGGTCTGCGGCACGATGTCACCGAAGCCGACCGTGGCCATGGTCACCACCGCCCAGTACATGCTGGCCGGGATGTTGGTGAAGCCGTGTTCGGGGCCCTCGATCACGTACATCAGCGCACCGGCGATGATGGTGATGGTGATCACCGTGAACAGGAACACCAGCACCTTGCGCCGGCTGCGCCACAGTGACGTCATCAGGACGCCGCTTTCCTCGATGTAGCGGGTCAGCTTGAGGATGCGGAACACCCGCAGGATGCGCAGCGCGCGCACCACCAGCAGGCTCTGCGCACCCGGGATGAACATCGACAGGTAGGCGGGCAGGATCGACAGCAGGTCGATGATGCCCCAGATGCTCACCGCGTAACGCAGCGGGCGCCTGACAACCGCCAGGCGCAGCAGGTACTCGGCGGTGAAGATGATCGTGAAGCCCCATTCCAGGATGTACAGGCCGGTGGACCATTCGGCATGCAGGTGCTGCACGCTGTCGATCATCACCACCAGGATGCTGGCGACGATCGCCACCACCAGGATCAGGTCGAAATTGCGCGAAGGGCGGGTGTCATGGCGGTAGATGATGTCGAACCACCGACGGCGCCAGCCGGTCTCGGTGGCGGGGTTGAGCTGGGGGGCGGAAAACGGTCGCATGGGCGCATTGTGCCGCAGGGGTTCCGGCGCGAGAATGGGCGTTCCTGAACCCTGCCGACTGCCATGACCGCCGCGACCGATCCGCTGATTTCCCTTTCGCACTACTACCTGCCGGTCTACAAGCCCCGCCAGGTGGTACTGGAGCGCGGCCAGGGCGCCCGCGTGTGGGACAGCCAGGGCCGTGAGTTCATCGATCTGGCCGCCGGCATCGCCGTGTGTGGCCTCGGCCACAACGATCCGGACCTGGTGGCCGCGCTGGTCGAGCAGGCCGGCAAGCTCTGGCACACCAGCAACGTGTTCTACAGCGCGCCGCCGCTGCACCTGGCCGAGGAGCTGGTCAAGGCCAGCCGCTTCGCCGAGCGCGTGTTCCTGTGCAATTCCGGCGCCGAAGCCAACGAAGTGGCGATCAAGATGGTCCGCAAGTGGGCCTCCAGCCAGGGGCGCCCGGCCGACAAGCGGGTGATCATCACCTTCCGCGGCAGCTTCCACGGTCGCACCCTTGGCGCGGTGACCGCTACTGCCCAGCCGAAGTACCAGGAAGGCTACGAGCCGCTGCCCGGTGGCTTCCGCTACATCGATTTCAACGATGAGGTGCAGCTGGAAACCGCGATGGCCGCCGGTGACGTGGCGGCGGTGATGCTGGAGCCGATCCAGGGCGAGGGCGGTGTGATGCCGGCCAAGTCCGGCTTCCTCAAGCGCGTGCGCGAACTGTGCGACCAGCACAACGCATTGCTGGTGCTGGACGAGATCCAGGCCGGCATGGGCCGCACCGGCACGCTGTTCGCGCACTGGCAGGACGAGGTGGTGCCGGACATGGTCACCCTGGCCAAGGCACTCGGTGGCGGCTTCCCGATCGGTGCGATGCTGGCCGGCCCGAAGGTGGCCGAAACCATGCAGTTCGGTGCGCACGGCACCACCTTCGGTGGCAACCCTCTGGCCGCTGCGGTCGCACGCGTTGCGCTGCGCAAGCTGGCCTCGGCGGAGATCGCCGCCAATGTCAGCCGCCAGTCGAAGGCGCTGCGCGATGGCTTTGCGCGCATCAACGAAGAATTCGGCGTGTTCAGCGACGTGCGTGGCCGCGGCCTGATGCTGGGCGCGGTGCTGGGCAAGGACTTCGCCGGCCAGGCCGGGGCGATCCTCGACCATGCCGCCGAGCAGGGCCTGCTGACCCTGCAGGCCGGCCCGGACGTGCTGCGCTTCGTGCCGTCGTTGAACATCACCGACGAAGAAGTGGCCGAAGGCCTGAAGCGCCTGCGCGCGGCGATTGCCGCGTTCATCGCCGCGCGCTGAGGCCGGCAGTAATAGCTGTAGAGCCGAGCCCATGCTCGGCTGCTGTTCCTGCGATGAGCCGAGCATGGGCTAGGCTCATCAGTGGTTCACGCAATCCGATAGCGCTTCAACACCTTGCCCAATCCCCGGCCATCGCGCACGGTTTCCGCGTGCAGGCCGGCAGCGCGCGCGCCACGCACATTGGCGAACAGGTCATCGACGAACAGCGCGCGCGAAGGCGCCACGCCCAGCGCTTCCAGCGTGCGCAGAAACACCGCCGGCGCAGGTTTGCGCAGGCCGAACTCCGCACTGCAGAACACGCGGCCCTGCAGCGCAGGGAACAGTTCCGGTAGCAGGGTGGGCAATGCCTGCTGCATCAGTGCGCCGTTGTTGGTCAGCACCGCGATTGGCAGTTGCAGGGCCTGCAATCGTTGCAACACGGCCGCCTGAGGATGGCTGGCGGCCCGTCGCGCCGCGGTCCATGCAGCCACATCGACAGTCGTGCCCAGAAGCTCTCCCAGCTGCGCCAGATAGGCCGGGCCATCAAGCGTGCCATTGTCATGCGCTGCTTCCAGTCCGCTGTCATACAGCGCGGCCTGCACGGCGTGCGTCGGAACATCCAGCGCCTGCGCCAGATACAGCACGCGCTGCGCGCGCTGGTACTGCACCAGCACGCCATCCACATCCAGCAGCAACAGGTCGATCCGCATCGGCCGAGCATGCCATTGCGATGAGTGCGCGGGAAACCCTGGAGCTGCCATGCGACAGACGGTCGCAGCCGGGCGGGCATAGGCCTGCCTAGAATGGCGCTCGAATCCGCAGGAGATGCAACGATGAAGGCTTGGGTGGTGGCAGTGGGACTGGGCGCGCTGATGCTGGCGCCGTCGGCGATGGCGCGGGTGTGTGCGGTGAGCATCGACAGCACCGACCAGATGAGCTTCAGCAGCCGCGAGATCAAGGTCGCCGCCGACTGCACCGCCGTAGACCTGACCCTGCGCCACACCGGCAAGCTGGCCGCTACCGCGATGGGCCACAACTGGGTGCTGACCCGCACTGCCGATTACCAGCCGGTGGCGATGGCGGGCATGCGCATGACGCTGGCCGACAGCTACCTGCCGAAGGCCGACAAGCGCGTGCTGGCGCACACCAAGGTGATTGGCGGTGGTGAGACCACGCGTGTGCGTTTCTCTACCCAGGGCCTGCAGAAGGGCGGTGACTACACCTTCTTCTGCTCGTTCCCCGGCCACTTCGCGATGATGAAGGGCAAATTCGTCTTCGGTTGAAAAAAGGGGACGGAGGGGATTAAGTCGTTTGTGCACAAACGACTTAATCCCCTCCGTCCCCTTTTTTGCGATCAGCCCTTGGCGGCCTTGAACGCCACGCGTGCTGCGGCCAGCGTCGCCTCGATCACGGCATCGTCGTGGGCGCTGGACAGGAAGCCGGCCTCGTACGCCGACGGGGCCAGGAACACGCCCTGCTCCAGCATCGCGTGGAAGAAGCGGTTGAACGCCGGGATGTCACAGGCGGTGGCCTGCGCATAGGTCTCCACCTTCTCGCTGGTGAAGAACAGCCCGAACATCGCACCCACGCAGGTGGTGGTCACGGCCACACCGGCGTCGGCGGCGGCCGCTTCCAGACCCGCACACAGGCGTGCGGTGCGCTCGGCCAGGTCGGCGTGGAAACCCGGCTGCTGGATCAGCTCCAGCATCGCCAGGCCAGCGGCCATTGCCACCGGATTGCCGCTCAGCGTACCGGCCTGGTAGATCGGGCCGGCCGGGGCGATCTGCTGCATCAGCTCGCGACGACCGCCGTAGGCGCCCACCGGCATGCCGCCGCCGATGATCTTGCCGAAGGTGGTCAGGTCCGGGGTGATGCCGTAGTGCGCCTGCGCACCGCCGAGGGCGACGCGGAAGCCCGTCATCACTTCGTCGAAGATCAGCAGCGCGCCATGTTTCGTGCACAGCGCACGCAGGTGTTGCAGGTAGCCCTCGCGCGGCGGGATGCAGTTGGCGTTGCCGACCACCGGTTCGATGATCAGGCCGGCGATGTCGCCACCCTGCTGTTCGAACAGGGCGGTGGCCGCTTCGAAGTCGTTGTAGGGCAGGGTCAGGGTCAGTTCGCTCAGCCCGGCTGGGACGCCCGGCGAGGTCGGCACGCCCAAGGTCAGCATGCCGCTGCCGGCCTTGACCAGGAACGAGTCGCCGTGGCCGTGGTAGCAGCCTTCGAACTTGACGATGCGGTTGCGGCCGGTGGCGCCACGCGCCAGGCGGATCGCCGACAGCGTGGCCTCGGTGCCGGAGTTGACCATGCGCACCATCTCGCACGATGGCACCAGGCGGGTGATGGTTTCGGCCATGGTGACTTCGGCCGCGCACGGCGCACCGAAGGACAGGCCATTGTCGATCGCCTTCTTCACCGCCTGGCGCACGGCCGGGTGGTTGTGGCCGACGATCATCGGGCCCCAGGAACCGACGTAGTCGATGTAGCGGTTGCCGTCGACGTCGTACAGGTAGGCGCCATCGGCGCGTTCGACGAAGAACGGCTCGCCGCCGACCGACTTGAACGCGCGCACCGGCGAATTGACGCCGCCCGGCAGCAGCTGCTGGGCGCGGGAGAACAGGGCGTGGGACTGGTCGTGGTTCATGGGGCTTTCCTGGGCGTTACGCGAACTGGGCGAGGAAGGCGCGCTGGGTCGCGACCGGGTCCTGCGCGGCGTAAATGCCGCTGACCACGGCCACCAGGTCGGCGCCGGCGTCGATGATGGGACCGACATTGTCCGGCGTCAGCCCGCCGATCGCCACCCGTGGCACGCCCAGTGCGGCGCTCTGCCGCAGCAGGTCGGTATCCGCGCGGCTGGTGGTGACCTTGGTAGTGGTAGGGAAGAACGCGCCGAAGGCCACGTAGCTGGCACCGGCGGCCACGGCCTTCTCGGCATTGGCCAGCTGGTCGTAGCAGGAAGCGCCGATGATGGCCTCGGCGCCGAGCAGCGCACGCGCGCTTGGGATGTCACCGTCGGTGCCGCCCAGGTGCACGCCAGCCGCGCCCACCGCCTTCGCCAGCGCCGGGTCGTCGTTGATGATCAGCGGTACGCCGTAGTGTGCGCACAGCGCCTGCAGCGCGATTGCCTGCTCCTGCCGGAGTGCGTCGCTGGCGGTCTTGTTGCGGTACTGCAGCCAGGTGGCGCCAGCGGCCAGCAGCGGCGCGGCACGGGCCAGCAGGCGCGCGGTATCGGGCTCGTCCGGGGTGATCAGGTAGACGCCGCGGGGCGCCGGGGAAGCAGAAGTCATCGATGGCTACCGGTGAGTGGACCGCGATGGGACAATGGCGGCCCGTGAATCCAGCCGTGATTATCCGATGAGCGATGCCACCCCCACCACCTTGCGCACCTGGATGTGCGTGGTCTGCGGCTTCCTGTACAGCGAAGCGGAGGGTCTGCCGGAAGAGGGCATCGCGCCGGGCACGCGCTGGGAGGACATTCCCGAGACCTGGACCTGCCCCGATTGCGGGGTGACCAAGGCCGATTTCGAGATGGTCGAAGTCGATTGACTGGAGGGCCACCCGGCCCATCCGGTGGGTGTGGACCGTTGGTCCACACACCGGCGCCCTCAATGCAGCCGCGGCATCGGCCCGCCGAGGTCGATCAGCTTCTCGCGCAGCCACTGCGCATCGCTGGCCTCGGGATTGCGCTTCAGGTACTGCCCCAGGTCATGGCGGGCACCGGCCAGATATTCCAGCTGCAGATAGGCCAGGCCGCGGTCACGCAGCGCATCGTCCTGCTCCGGGGCGAGCTTCAGCAGGCGGTCGGCACTGCGCGCGGCGCGATCCCATTCGCCGGCCTCGGCATACACGCCGTGCAGGTTGCGCAGCATGCGCATCAGGATCGCGCGCGCCGGCGCCGGGTCGAGAATCTGCGCCAGCACCTGGTCGTCGGGCATCTGCCCGCCCAGGTGTGACTTGGCGCGTTCGCGCAGTTCGTCCACGTCCAGCGGGCGACCACCATTGAACGGGTCCATCACCAGCACGCCGTCGTCCACCGGCAGGCGCACCAGGAAGTGGCCGGGGAAGGACACGCCGTCGAGCGGGATCCCCAGCCGTCGCGACACTTCCATCTGCACCAGCGCCAGCGAGATCGGGTTGCCCAGCCGCCGCTCGAACACCTGGTTGAGATAGCTGTTGCGCGGATCGTAGTACTTGTCGTGGTCGCCGCTGTAGCCCAGCTCGTCGAACAGGTGGCGGTTGATCGCCGCCATCTTCAATGGACTGTTGTCGATGCTCTCCACTTCCGAGCGGAGGTGGTCGACGTGGCTCTGGATCAACGCGTCGTAGGTCGACGGCTGCAGATCGGGGTATTCATCGCGCGCGATCAGCAGCGCGGTCGGCAACAGTGGCAGCGCCTCGTCTTCGAGGTCGGCCAGTGCATCCCAGTCGGGGAGTGTGATCCGGTCCTGCATGGCCACAGACTGGCGTCATTCGCAGGCGGTTTCAAGCGGTGTCGCGTGAAAAATCCGGGGTCAGATCCCTTTCGCGAGCGAATGGGATCTGGCCCCTGCAGGGTTGCTGGCCAGCGGCCGGCACTACTGCGCGTGCCGGGCGCAGCCCGGCCGCACCTTACTTTTCGATGCCCGGGCCGAATTTCAGCTCCGTACCGTCCTTCAACTGCAGCTTCTCGGCCTGGCCGGCGTTGAGCTCCAGCACGTAACGTGCCGGGCCACCGCTGGGGTAGGGCGGGCACATGTCGCCGGCCGAGCACGGCGGCACATCACGCTGCTGGCTGACCAGCCTGCGCTGGCTGTCGAAGTACAGGATGTCCAGCGCGATCCTGGTGTTCTTCATCCAGTACGCCTGCATTTCCTCGCGGTCGTGGATGAACAGCATGCCGTGGTCGGCCGCCATCTGGTCGCGGAACATCAACCCGCGCGCGCGGGTTTCATCGTTGGTGGCCAGCTCGACCTGGTAGCGGGCGCCATCCAGTTCGACCCAGTGGCGGGCCGCGTCGGTGGCGCAGCCAGCCAGGGCCAGCAGCGGGAGCATCAGCAGCGAACGCAACAGCGACATCGTCAGGATCCTTCGAAAGGGTCAGAGCACGACCGGCGGCTCGCCGCCGACGATCACCACATCGGCGCGGCGGCGCGCGAACAGGCCCACGCAGACCACGCCCGGCAGTTGGTTGAGCTCGCGCTCCAGCTTTTCCGGATCGGTGATCTGCAGGTTGTGGATGTCCAGGATCTGGTTGCCATTGTCGGTCACCACGCCTTCGCGCCAGGTCGGCTGGCCGCCGGTCATGTCGCGGATCTGGCGGGCGACCAGGCTGCGCGCCATCGGGATCACTTCCACCGGCAGCGGGAATTTGCCGAGCACCGGCACCTGCTTGCTCGGGTCGACGATGCAGATGAAGCGCTCGCTGGCCTCGGCGATGATCTTCTCGCGGGTCAGTGCGGCGCCGCCGCCCTTGATCAGGCACTTGTTCGGATCGCACTCATCGGCGCCGTCCACGTACAGCGACAGGTTGCCGCTGTGGTTCAGCTCGATCACTTCGATGCCGTGCTGCTTCAGGCGCGCGGTGCTCTGCTCGGAGCTGGACACGGCGCCCTTGATGCGGTGCTGGATGCGGGCCAGGGCATCGATGAAATAGGCCACGGTGGAACCGGTGCCGACACCGACGATCATGCCGTCTTCAACGTACTCGATGGCTTTCTCGGCGGCCAGGCGCTTGGCTTCGGACATGGGAGAACTCTCAGGCAGGGAATCAGGATTTCTTTTCCAGCGACAGCAGCAGCTTCCACTGCGCGGCGGTCACCGGGAACACCGACAGGCGGTTGCCCTTGGCAACCAGCGGGAAGCCTTCACCGAGCTCTTCGGCGTGCAGCTTGATCTCGTCCAGCGCGATCACCTGCTTGAGCTTGCGGTCGAAGGCCACGTCCACCAGCATCCAGCGCGGGTTCTCGCGCGTGCTCTTGGGGTCGTGGTAGTCGGATTTCGGATCGAACTGGGTGTCGTCCGGATAGGCCGTGCTGGCCACCGTGGCCAGGCCGACGATGCCCGGCACCTTGGTATTGGAGTGGTAGAACAGGATGCCGTCGCCCACCTGCATGCCATCGCGCATGAAGTTGCGCGCCTGGTAATTGCGCACCCCGTTCCAGGGTTCGACCTTGACCTTGGCCAGGTCATCGATGGAGAAGGCGTCCGGTTCGGACTTCATCAGCCAGTAGCGCTTGCGGGCGGTCATGCGTTCACGGGGGCAGCGGAGGGGAACAGGGTGCCGTCTTCGGTGCAGATCGCATCCACGGGCACGTCCCACGACGCCACCGGCAAGGACTCGACCTGCTGCACCGCGAACGCAGCACCGACCAGCCAGGGCGGCGCCGGCCGGTCGTGGCGGAAGGCGAAGCTGCGATCATACCAGCCGCCCCCCATGCCCAGCCGCCGGCACTGCGTGTCGAAACCCACCAGCGGGGCCACCACCAGCGCCATCTGTGCTGGTTCCAGGGTGTCTTCCAGCGCCACGTCCGGCTCGGGAATGCCGTAACGGTTGCTGGTCAGCGGCTGCCCCGGCCGCCACGGCGCGAAGCGCAGCACGTCACCGGCCAGCACCGGCAGGCAATAGGTCAGTCCTTCGGGCAACTGCAACTGCCAGCGGTGCAGGGCGATTTCGCCATCCAGCGCCCAGTAGCCGGCCACGGCGCCTTCGCGCGGGGCAAACGGCAGGGCGAGCAGGGCATCGGCCAGCGATTCGGCGGCGGCGATGCGCGCAGCTGCGGAGAGTTCACGGCGGCGTTGCCGCAGGTCGTGGCGCAGGGCCTGGCGCGGGTCGGTCATGGCAGCGTGCGGCAAGGATCAGCCGTCATTGTGCCGGAAAGAACAAGGGCGACGCCCGAAGACGCCGCCCTTGCTGGAATATTGCATTCTCCGCAATGTCGATGCATGCGAAACGACCTTGAACCCGGGGGCTCAAGTGGGAACGCTGGAGAACCATCGGGCTTCCCGCTACAAGGCGGACCTGCACTCCCGGCGCTGTCGCGCTCCCGGTGTCGTTCTTAAGGGACAAGGCGAATGTTTGCACATGCCGTCGAGTACCGCAGAGAACGCGTGGTCATTATAGCCAGCGCGCCGGATCTGGATAGGCCGTTCGTCGGCAACAGTACGTGCCAATTCAGATATGAGAAGACGCGTTGTGCACGGTCTTCAGGTGCCGCCGTCGATGGCGCGGTCCAGCCGCCGGTTCAGGTCCGCCAGCGTCTGCTGCAGGGCCACGGCCTGGCGGGCGTTCTCGTCGCGCAGCAGCTGCAGTTCGTGGGCCAAGTTCAGCGCGGCCAGCACGGCGACACGGTCTACGGCGGCCATGCGGTTGCTGCCGCGGATCTCGCGCATGCGCGCATCGAGCAGGCGCGCAGCCGCCATCAGGCTGTCGCGTTCGTCGGCGCCGACGCCCACGGTGTATTCACGATCGAGGATGCGGACGCTGACCGGTTCGGCGCTCATGTGTGCTGCTCCAGGGATTTGAGCCGGCTGATCATCGCTTCCACCCGCGAGCGCGCCTGCTCGTTCTTGGCCAGCAGCGTCGAGCGCTCGGCCACCAGCTGTTCCTGCTGGTGGCGCAGGCTGCGGTTCTCCTCGGCCAGGCGCTGGTTGCGTTCAAGCAACGCTTCCACGCGGGCGGCGAAGTCCTGCAGCTGGGCAAGGGGGTCGGCGGGTTCCATGCAGGCACGATAGGCAAGCCGGGCAAGGGCGGTCAAGCGCTGTCGCAGCAAGGCCGGAGGGCTACCGGGAGGATGCCGCCGGGTTGCTACACTACGGGGTCTCACGGGCGCGCGCGTGCGCGCTCCGGGTTTCCTTTCCGAACGAGCCGCACGATGACCGAACTTCCCTCCGTCGACGACGTTACCCGCGCCAGCCAGGAGCTGGGCCTGGGCGCCACCGCTGCCGAGCTGCATGGTGCGCTGTGTGGCTGGCTGGCCGCCGGCGGTGCCCCCGGCAACGACTGGCCGGCGCGCGTGCTGGCCGACGACAACCTGCCGCCGGTGGCCGCCGACAGCGTGCTGGGGCAGCTGCTGCAGGCCACCATCAAGCAGCTGGAAGACCGTGACTTCGCCTTCGAGCTGTTGCTGGCTGACACCGACGAGGTGTCCGCACAGGCCGATGCCATGTTCAGCTGGACCCGTTCCTTCCTGGGTGGTTTCGGCCTGGGCAGCGGCGGCCGTCGCCCGGCCCTGTCCGAAGAGGGTGAAGAAGCGCTGACCGACATGGCCAGCCTGGCACGCGCCTCCAGCGAGGATTTCGAGGCCGGCGGCGATGATGACGACGAAGCGCTGTCGGAGATCGAGGAATTCATCCGCGTGGCGGTGCTGCTGCTGCACGGCGACGTGGTGCTGGCCTCGCGCCACCGCCAGCGCCTGAACTGATGGACATCAAGCAGCGCACCGGCATTGCGGCCGGCGAATACAAGCGTCGTCGCCGCCAGCTGATGGACATGGCCGGCGAGGACGCGATCCTGGTGCTGCCAGCCGCGGCCGAAAAGGTGCGCAGCCTCGATACCCATTACCCGTTCCGGCAGGATTCGGATTTCCAGTACCTGAGCGGCTTCCCGGAGCCGGAAGCGGTGCTGGTGCTGATTCCGGGCCGACGCCACGGCGAGGCCATCCTGTTCTGCCGCGAGCGCGATGCCGAGCGCGAAGCCTGGGATGGCAGCCGCGCCGGCCAGGAAGGCGCGGTGGCCCAGTACGGCATGGACGATGCCTACCCGATCGACGATCTGGACGACATCCTGCCGGGCCTGCTGGAAGGGCGCTCGCGCGTGTATTACCACTTCGGCCGCGACGCCGACTTCGACCTGAAGCTGATCGGCTGGGTCAACCGCGTGCGTTCGCAGGTACGCCACGGTGCGCAGCCGCCACATGAGTTCCTGGAGCTGGGCCACCTGCTGCACGAGCAGCGTCTGTTCAAGTCCGGCGCCGAAGTGGCACTGATGCACCACGCCGCACAGATCAGCGTGCGTGCGCATCTGGCGGCGATGAAGGCCGCCAGGGCCGGCATCCACGAGTACGAACTGCAGGCCGAGCTGGAACGCGTGTTCCGCGCCAACGATGCGGTGCCCGCGTACTGCAGCATCGTCGGCGCCGGCCGCAATGCTTGCATCCTGCATTACCGCGACAACAACGCGCGGTCGCGCGATGGCGAGTTGGTACTGATCGATGCCGGTGCCGAGTACCGCGGCTACGCCAGCGACATCACCCGCACCTTCCCGGTGAACGGCCGCTTCAGTGCCGAGCAGCGCGCGCTGCACGACCTGGTCGGCGAGGCGCAGGCGGCGGCGCTGGCCCAAGCCAGGCCGGGCGTGCCCTACGAGGCCGGCCATCTGGCCGCAGTGCAGACCTTGACCGAGGGCCTGCTGCGGCTGGGCCTGCTGAAGGGCACGCTGGAAAAGAACCTGTCCGAGGGCCTGTACCAGCGCTTCTACCGGCACAAGACCGGGCACTGGATCGGCATGGACGTGCACGACGTGGGCGACTACCGCTTGGCCGGTGACTCGCGTCTGCTGGAGCCGGGCATGGCGTTCACCATCGAGCCTGGGTTGTACATCGGCGTGGATGACACGGCGGTGGAGCCGCGCTGGCGCGGTATCGGTATCCGCACCGAGGATGACGTGCTGATCACCGACGATGGCCATCGCGTGCTGACCGAAGGCCTGGCGCGCAGCGCCGACGAGATCGAAGCGGTGATGGCGGGGTAAGGGGTGTCCTGGGGGGGGGGGGGGCCGCCCCCCCCCCGGGGGGGGGGGGGGGGGGGGGGGTGGGGGGGGGCCCCCCGCGGCCGCCCACTCGGGGGGGGGCCGGGCCGCACCCCCGGCAGGACACCCCTTACCCCGCCATCACCGCTTCGATCTCGTCGGCGCTGCGCGCCAGGCCTTCGGTCAGCAC
>NZ_JAZKVY010000332.1:0-325 GCF_036624925.1 Stenotrophomonas sp. A3_2 | reverse complement strand
GCCACGATCATTGCCTTTGCCGGATTGCCCGGCGTGCTGCCCGCTATTCCGCTGACGTTTCAGCCCAAGTTGAACCAGGATTTCAGCCAGATCAGCATTCAGCTCGCGCCGGGCGCCACGCTGGATGAAACCCGCGCGGTTGCCGAACGCGTCACCCACCTTATCGAACGCGCGCCAGAGGTCGACAATGCCTTTACCAGCATCAATGTCGGCAACGCGAACGTATTCCTGACGCTGCGCAAGGACCGCAAGCAGACCAGCACCGAATTTGAGCGTGCGTATGCGCCCGAACTCAATCAAATTCCCGATGCGCGGATTTTCTTCC
>NZ_JAZKVY010000331.1:0-18817 GCF_036624925.1 Stenotrophomonas sp. A3_2 | reverse complement strand
GTGGGGGGTGGGGGGCGCCGCCTTGTGGAACCCCGCTTCCTGCTCATGGGGCATCGCCGGGTGGTGTCCGGTTAAGCGCCCAGCCCGCGGCCGCGGGGCAGGCCCCGCCGCTACCCATGGGCGCGATCCGGTAGCGCCGGGCCATGCCCGGCGGTCGCGCGTCAGGCGAGCGTAATCCCCGCCTTGCCCAGCGCCTCGCGTACCATCGTATCGTTGGCCTCGGTCACCGGCCGGGTCAGCTCCCACAGGAACTTCACCTTGAAGCCGGACTTCACCGCGTCCTGCGCGCTCCACAGCACGCAGTAATCGCGGGCCAGGCCGCACACGTGCACTTCGCGGATACGGCGCTCATGCAGCCAGCCGGCCAGGCCGGTGGCCGGGCGCTCGCCATCGGGACCGTGGTTCTCGCGGAAGGCGCTGTACGAATCCACCTGTTGGCGCGTGCCCTTGCGCAGGATCAGGTCGGCCATGGCCCAGTCCACGTCCGGGTGCAGAGCGGCGCCATCGCTGCCCTGCACGCAATGGTCGGGCCACAGGGTCTGCGGCTGCGCGTGCAGCAGGATGGTCTCGAACGGGCGTTGGCCGGGGTGCTGGCTGGCGAACGAGGCGTGATCGGCCGGGTGCCAGTCCTGGGTGGCCACCACCGTGCGGTAGCGGCGCTGCGCCAGCAGTCCGGCAATCGGTGCCACCAGCGCATCACCCTGGTCGCAGGCCAGCGCGCCGCCCGGCATGAAGTCCGGCTGCAGGTCGATCACCAGCAGGGCGACGTCGGCGGGCAGGGCGGTCATGGCAGATCCACTACAAGAGAAGGGGCGACCAGCGTGGCCGCCCCTCGCTCACACGTCAATCGCCCTGCGGCGTCCCAGCGTCCTGCCCGTAGTACAGCAGGCCGATTTTGATCCGCTCGCGGCCGTTCTCGCGACGGTGGCGGTTGGCATCGCGCAGCGAATACACGCAGCCGCAGTACTCCTGCTGGTAGAACTGCTCGCGCTTGCTGATCTCGATCATGCGGCTGGCACCGCCGCCCTTGCGCCAGTTGTAGTCCCAGTACTGCAGGCCTTCGTAGCGCGAGGCGGCGCGGATGCCGCAATCGTTGATCTGCGCCATGTTCTTCCAGCGCGAGATGCCCAGCGACGAACTGATGGTGTCGTAGCCGTGCTCGTGCGCGTACAGCGCAGTGCGTTCGAAACGCATGTCGAAGCACATCGTGCAGCGGATGCCGCGTTCGGGCTCGTTCTCCATGCCACGCGCACGGCTGAACCAGTTGTCGGTGTCGTAGTCGCAGTCGATGAAGGGAATGCCATGCTGCTCGGCGAAGCGGATGTTTTCCTGCTTGCGCAGTTCGTATTCCTTCACCGGATGGATGTTGGGGTTGTAGAAGAAGATCGCGTAGTCGATCCCGGAGGCGGTGATCGCCTCCATTACCTCGCCGGAGCAGGGCGCGCAGCATGAATGCAGCAGCAGGCGCTTGCCGTTGGCAGGCAGGGTCAGGGTGGGGCGTTGGAACTCGGTCATCGTCAGGTACCGCATGGACCGCCGGCAACGGCGGTGGCCCATGCATCTGTGCGTGGGTGGACAGGGCTGGCCGGATACCGTGAAAAGGACGCACGCGGCCGCACTGCCCGCACGCGCAGGTCAGCGACGGCCCCGGCACCCTCCCCGCGGAGAGTCCAGGTCGAGTCAGGGGACGGTCGTGTCCCCCGGCCGGGGCCGGTATTCGGGCTGATGGACACGGGCCGCAGCCCACCTACTACCTGCCGCTTCCCAGGCGCGAGCCCAGTGCTGTTGGCAGGATTCGTTTCCATTCACCGCTGCGGGGCAGCTCCGGAATGGGCGCGCCAGGCGCCTTCACCGGATTCCCGTTCAAATCCCTGTCGCCATCAACGCTGCGGCGGGGATACCTTCGGCGTGCCCACGGTGGACGCGTCGAGGGCAATGGTCAAGGGTCAATGAAAGCTCGGGGCTCTGGTCCGTTTCTCAGGCCGTGAGAGCGCCGCTTGCCATACTGGGCATCGACAGACGGGAGGTGGCTCGTGGCGGCGAAGTACTGCGATCTGGTCATGAAAGGCGGCATCACCAGCGGCATCGTGTACCCCAATGCGGTACTGGCGCTGGCGCGCGAGTATCGCTTCAAGAGCATCGGCGGTACCTCGGCCGGCGCCATTGCTGCGGCGGTGGCGGCTGCGGCGGCATGCGGCGATCGTCGCCAGCAGGCCGGCGAGCACCTGCCCAGTGATGCCGGTTATGGGGGGCTGTCGGCGGTGTCGGCGCAGCTGTCGCGGCGCGGGTTCATCTACAGCCTGTTCCAACCGGCGCGGGGCGCGCGTGCGGCCTATCGGCTGCTGGTGGTGCTGACCGGCAATGCGGGCCTGCCACACAAGCTGCTGTGCCTGGCGGTGGCGGTATTCGAGATCGCGCCGCTGGAAGTGCTGGTGTCGCTGGCGCTGCTGCTGGGCCTGGGCGGGTGGGGCGGCGGCTGGAGCGGTGTGGCCGCCACGCTGCTGCCGTCGCTGCTGTGCGCCTACGGTGCCGGTGTGGCCGGTGCCGTGCTGCGCGTGGCCCGCGTGGCACGGCGCAACCTGCTGGGCCTGTGCAGTGGCCTCGGCCGCGATGCACGCAAACCGGCGTTGACCGAGTGGCTGCATGAGTGCCTGCAGCAGTTGTCAGGCAAGCCACTTGATGCACCGCTGACCTTCGCCGACCTGCACGACGCACCGCGCTATGCCGGCGAGCCGGACAGCCCGCACGCGATCAGCCTGCAGATGATCACCACCTGCGTCTCGCACAACGAGCCGCGTACGCTGCCACTGGGCGGCGCGCAGTTCTGGTTCCTGCGCGAAGAGTTCGAGCAGTTGTTCCCGGCCAGCGTGGTGCAGTGGCTGGTGGATCAGGCTGGCCCGCCGCTGGACGTGGAGGGGCGGCAGTACTACCACCTGCCGCAGGGCCCGAAGCTGCCGGTGCTGGTGGCCACACGCATGAGCCTGAGCTTCCCGTTGCTGATCAGCGCGGTGCCGCTGCACGAACCCTCGCGCCGCGAGCGCCGCTGCGAACCCACCGCGCCGGCGGCCGACCCCGAGCACAACGTGGCCGACAGCATGGAAGGGCTGACCAGCGCCGGGCAGGCTTGCGGTCCGGTGATCACTGTCTTCCGCATCTGCTGGTTCTCCGATGGTGGCATCAGCAGCAACTTCCCGATCCATCTGTTCGACGCCGCATTGCCGCGCTGGCCGACCTTCGCCATCAACCTGGTCTACCCGCAGCACGCCGAAGACGTGAGCCAGGGCAGCGGTAGCCGGCAGGCACTGGAGCATGCCGTGTTCCTGCCCACCGAGAACCGCCACGGCTGGCAACGGCATTACCAGTCCATTGCCACGCCGCTGGCCGCAGCCGAGCTGGGGCGTTTCCTGTTCGCGGTGGTGGCGACCATGCAGAACTGGCGCGACCTGCTGCAGGCGCGCGCGCCGGGTTATCGCGACCGCATCGTGCATGTGAGCCTGCAGGGCGACGAAGGTGGCATGAACCTGGACATGCCGCAGGAGGTGCTGACCCGCATCGCCGACAAGGGCAGCCTGGCCGGTGCGCGGTTCTGTTCGTTCTCGTTCGAGAACCACTACTGGATCCGCTGGCGCAACCTGGCCTCGGCCTACCAACGGTACACGCTGGAAGTGGCCCGTACCGACGACCCGGCGCAGCAGGTACTGGCCTATCGCGCGGCGTACTCGATGGTCGCTCGCGGCGAACCGACACCGCCGTCGTACAAGCTGGGCTCGGAAGACAAGCGTCGCGGCTCGCAGCAGCTGTGGGCGCAGATGGTCGAGCAGGGCCGAACCTGGGAGGACCTGGGCCCTGACCTGACCGACGGCGCACCGCGTCCGCTGCCGCAGATGAAGGTGACGCCGATCTACTGAGCCGGTTCTTGGTAGATCCACGCCGTGCGTGGATGCATCTCGAATCGGGGTCAGATCCGTTCTCCTATGGAAAATGGATCTGACCCCTGCGGTGGCTCATCGCCAGGGGGCAACCACCGCATCATCCTGCAAGGGTGCATACAACGGCAGCGCCAGCTCCTGCTTCACCCAGCCCGGATTGAGCGCACGCAGGCCGGCCAGGTATTCGCGGGCCAGTGCGATATCCCCTTGCCGCATCGCCAGGCGCGCAGCGCGCGCCCAGGTGCGGTCCCAGCCGTGGGCCAGTGACAACGAGGTCGCCAGCGCAGCGCGCGCACCCGCCACATCACCCTTCTCCCAGCGCTCCTCCGCGCGGATGATCGCCTCGTTGGACAGGCGCATGTCGTACAGCTCGCGCAGCCTCGCGACCGCGCGCGGGTCGGCGTCCACGCGCAGATCGGTGTCCTGCCAGTCGCCCCCCGGCGTGCGCACCAGCAGCGCGGCCGACCACTGCCCACTGCGCTGGCCGCCCGCGGCCTGGCCGGCTTCCAGCGCCGCCAGCAAGCGTGTGGCAAGCGCTCCGTGCGAAGCCGTAAAGGTACGTTGCATTGCCGTCAGCACGTCCGGTCCGGCCAGGCCATTGCCCTGCACGCTCAACATGCCGTCGCCGTGCGCACCGGCCCAGCTGGCCTGCTGCGCGGTGGCGCCGGTGTATTGCGCATTGCCACCGCGCGCACTGATCAGCCCCACCTGGCGCTCGGCGAGCGTGGTGCCATCGAAGTTGCCGTCTTCATCCAACAGCTGCTTCAGCACCTGTGCAGGTGTACGACCTTTGGCCAGTAGTTCAAGGCCTTTGGACCCATAGGTCGGGTTGGTCTCGAACTGGCTGGCGACCGCGCCGACCTTCGCCTGCGCCCACGGCACCCCCACGCCCCCGACCGCCAGGTTGTGCGTGGCGACCGCCACCCCGCAGTCGCCGGCCTCGTTGCAGGCGGCGATGGAAAAGGTCGCCCACGCCGGCGCGGCGACGGCAGCGAGCAGCAGGGCCAGGCAAGAGCGCAACAGGGACATGGGTGTCTCCATGGGCAGGCATTGCATTGGGATGCAGCCTACGCACGAAAGGTTTAGTAGATCCACGCCATGCGTGGATGCGCTTCGATGAAGGCTCGAAATATTCGATCTCGATCGGATTCCATCCACGCATGGCGTGGATCTACGGTGTCGACCAAGGTCGACACCCACCAACAGCAGCGTACCGACCAACGGTCAGCACCCACCAACAGCAGCGGGAAACTGTCGAAGGCGGGGGTGGGTCCGGTTGCGGGGGCGTGAGCGCCATGGATGGCGCGACCGAGCCTACATGGACGTATTCACGGCGTCCCCCGCAACCGGACCCATCCCGCATCCCACGGAATGCCGGCTTTTGCCGTGGCCGTGGCCGTTGCTTCGGCCTCTGCAGGTGCAGGGCGCAGCCCTGCCGAACCAACCCTACCGCCCCGGCAACTGCGCGAACGCACGCTGCATGCAGTCCTCCCGCGGGCACACCCGGCACCCCGGGCCGATCGACACCGAATTGCCCGGGCTCTGCACATCCAGCCCCAGCGAATACACCAGCCGCTCGGCATGCTGCAGATCGCAGCCCAGCGCCACCGCGAAGGTCTTGCGCGGCTGGCCATGGCCGACCGGACCACTGCTGACTTGCCGTGCCAGCCAGAAATGCCGTCGCCCATCGGGCATGCGCGCGGTCTGCGTAAGGATGCGCCCGGGCTGGTTGAACGCCTCGTAGACGATCCACAGCGGGCACGAACCACCCACCTGCGAGAAGTGGAAGTCGGTGGCCGAATGGCGCTTGGACACATTGCCCGCGCGGTCCACGCGGATGAAGAAGAACGGCAGCCCGGGCGCGCTGCGCCGTGCCAGCGTGCTCAGCCGATGGCAGACCGCTTCGAAGCCGACGCCGAACTGGTGTGCCAGCAGTTCGATGTCGTAGCTGCTGGCCTCGGCCGCACGCAGGAAGCGCATGTACGGCATCACCAAGGCGCCAGCGAAATAGTTCGACAGACCGATGCGGGCCTGAGCGATGCGTGCCTCATCGGTGAAGCCGGCACGTGCCACCACCGCATCGATCTGCGGCAGGTAGCCGTGCAGGGCCAGCTCGGCGGCCATCTGGAATGCCTGCTGGCCTGGCTCCAGGTAGTCCGGCAACCACAGCCGCCGTGCTTCGGCATCGTACTGGCGCTTCTCGCGCCCGGCCTGCAGCGCGGCCACTTCCACCAGCACGCCGTGGCGGTCGGCCAGCAGCTGGCGCAGGCGTGGTGCCACGTGCCCGGGCGACAGCCCCCACTCGGCGAACAGACGCTCGGCCAGCTCGTCCAGTTCGGGAATGTGGTTGTGCATGCGGTTGAAGAACTCACGCACCTGGTCGCCTGCGGGCAGGATGCTGCCGGCGCCGGGCTCGCCCAGCTGGAACTCCAGGGCGGCGGCATGCTCACGCAGCGCCAGGTGGCGGCGGTGCAGATCCAGCAGGGCGCGGCTGACCTGCGGCAGGTTGCCGGCCAAGGCGCGCAGCTCGGTCGCGCTGACCTCCGCCAGGCCCAGGTCGCGCAGGGTTTCGCCCAGCGCTTCCTGCAGCGCGGCAGGCTCATCTTCGTCGAATAGTGAGGAAACGTCGCCCAATACTTCGCCCAGCTTCTTCTGCACGGCCGGGGTGAGTGGGCGCTTGTTGCGCTCGATCTGGTTCAGGTAACTGGCCGACAGGCCCAAGGCGCGGGCCAGATCCACCTGGCTGTAGCCGCGCTGCTCGCGCAGCCGCAGCAAGCGAAGGCCAAGCTGCCGCTGGCTGGATGAATAATTCACAGAATTAACATAAATCGTCTGGCGTGTTGGCCAGATTAAGCGGATTCAGGCCGGAAATCGAGGTGGCTGCTGTGAATAATGCCAAGCATCTTTCGAGCCCGTGGGATTGTCGTCATGACTGTTGAAGCGCCCCGTATCCGCATGCTGATCGATGGCCAGTTCATCGAATCGGCCACCTCCCACTGGCAGGACGTGATCAATCCGGCCACCCAGGACGTGCTGGCCAAGGTGCCGTTCGCCACCACCGCAGAAGTGGACGCCGCCGTCGCCGCCGCCAAGGAAGCCTTCAAGACCTGGCGCAAGACCCCGATCGGCACCCGCGCGCGCATCTTCCTGAAGTACCAGCAGCTGATCCGCGAGAACATGAGCGAGCTGGCGCACATCCTCACCGCCGAACAGGGCAAGACCCTGCCCGACGCCGAAGGCGATGTGTTCCGCGGCCTGGAAGTGGTCGAGCATGCGGCCGCCATCGGCAACCTGCAGCTGGGTGAGTTGGCCAACAACGTGGCCAATGGCGTGGATACCTACACGATCATGCAGCCGCTGGGCGTGTGCGCTGGCATCACCCCGTTCAACTTCCCGGCGATGATTCCGCTGTGGATGTTCCCGATGGCGATCGCCACCGGCAACACCTTCATCCTCAAGCCGTCCGAGCAGGACCCGATGGTCACCATGCGCCTGGTCGAGCTTGCCCTGGAAGCCGGCATTCCGAAGGGCGTGCTGAACGTCGTCCACGGCGGCGAGGAAGTGGTCAACGCGATCTGCGACCACCCGGACATCAAGGCCGTGTCGTTCGTCGGTTCCACCCGCGTCGGCACCCACGTGTACAACCGTGCCTCGCTGGCCGGCAAGCGCGTGCAGTGCATGATGGGCGCCAAGAACCACGCCGTGGTGCTGCCGGACGCCAACAAGGAACAGACCCTCAACGCGATGGTCGGCGCCGCCTTCGGTGCGGCCGGCCAGCGCTGCATGGCCGCCTCCACCCTGGTGCTGGTCGGTGAAGCGCGCAACTGGGTGCAGGATCTGGTTGAAAAGGCCAAGACCCTAAAGGTCAGTGCCGGCACCGTGGCCGGCACCGACGTCGGCCCGGTCATCTCCTGCAGCGCCCGCGAGCGCGTGGAAGGCCTGATCGCCTCGGGCGTGGAGCAGGGTGCCAAGCTGGTGCTGGATGGCCGCAAGCCGCAGGTCGATGGCTTCGAGAAGGGCAACTTCGTCGGCCCGACCATCTTTGCCGGTGTCACCACCGACATGCGCATCTACCAGGAAGAAATCTTCGGGCCGGTGCTGGTCATCCTCGAAGCAGAGACGCTGGAAGACGCCATCGCGATGGTCAACAGCAACCCGAACGGCAACGGCACCGCACTGTTCACCCAGTCCGGCGCTGCCGCGCGCAAGTTCCAGGAAGACATCGACGTCGGCCAGGTCGGCATCAACGTGCCGATCCCGGTGCCGGTGCCGCTGTTCTCGTTCACCGGTTCGCGCGCCTCCAAGCTGGGCGACCTGGGCCCGTACGGCAAGCAGGTGGTGCTGTTCTACACCCAGACCAAGACGGTCACCGCGCGCTGGTTCGATGACGAGACGCTGAGCCACGGCGTCAACACCACGATCAGCCTGAAGTAACGGCAGGAGCAGCCATGAGCCACTCGATGACGACGGAACTGGACGAAGCACAGCAGGCGTACCGCGAGGCTGCGCGCGACTTCGCACTGGCCGAACTGGCGCCGCACGCCGCGCGATGGGATGCGGAGGGCATCTTTCCGCGCGAGGCGATCGCCAAGGCCGGTGAGTTGGGCTTCTGCGGTCTGTACATGGACCCGGAAGTGGGCGGCAGCGGCCTGAGCCGACTGGACGCCGCCGTCGTCATCGAGGAGCTCGCCAGCGTCGATCCGTCGACGGCGGCGTACATCAGCATCCACAACATGGCCTCGTGGATGGTGTCCACGTGGGGCCAGCCGGCACTGCGCGATGCCTGGGGCAGCGACCTGTCCTCAGGCAGCAAGCTGGCCTCGTACTGCCTGACCGAGCCGGGCGCCGGTTCCGATGCGGCCTCGCTGAAGACCACCGCCGTGCGCGATGGCGACTTCTATGTGCTGAACGGCTCGAAGGCCTTCATCTCCGGCGCCGGGGCCACCGAGCTGCTGGTGGTGATGGCGCGCACCGGCGGTGCCGGTGCCGGTGGTGTCAGCGCCATTGCCGTGCCGTCGGACCTGCAGGGCATCAGCTTCGGCCGCAAGGAAGAGAAGATGGGCTGGAACAGCCAGCCCACCCGCGGCATCACCTTCGAAAACGTCCGCGTGCCGGTCAGCCACCTTCTGGGAGAGGAAGGCGGCGGCTTCAAACTGGCGATGAAGGGGCTGGATGGTGGCCGCATCAACATCGCCGCCTGTTCGCTGGGTGCCGCGCAAGGTGCGCTGGATGCCGCACGCCGCTACATGGGCGAGCGCCGCCAGTTCGGCAAGGCGCTGGCCGAATTCCAGGCGCTGCAGTTCAAGCTGGCCGACATGGTCACCCAGCTGGTGGCCGCGCGGCAGATGGTGCACACCGCCGCACGCAAGCTCGATGCCGGTGCCAGCGACGCCAACGTGTGGTGCGCGATGGCCAAGCGTTTCGCCACGGATGCAGGCTTCAACATCTGCAATGAAGCGCTGCAGATCCACGGTGGCTACGGCTACATCCGTGAATACCCAATCGAACGCCTGCTGCGTGACTGCCGCGTGCACCAGATCCTGGAAGGCACCAACGAGATCATGCGGGTGATCGTTGCCCGTCACCTGCTCAACACCGAAGAGGAACTGCGATGAAGGATTGGCGTACCCAGGAGCACGTGGGCCTGAAGGTGGAGGTCGATGGCCACACCGCCGTGGTCACCCTGAACAACCCGCCGGCGCACACCTGGACCGTGCACAGCCTGTCGGCGCTGCGCGACCTGGTGGGCGCGCTCAACGCAGACCGCGACATCTACGCGTTGGTGATTACCGGTGACGGCGAGAAGTTCTTCTCCGCCGGTGCCGACCTCAACCAGTTCGCCTCCGGCGACAAGGCCGCTGCGCGCGAGGCCGCGCGTCGCTTCGGTGAAGCCTTCGAAGCGCTGTCCGAGTTCCGTGGCGTGTCGATCGCCGCCATCAACGGCTACGCCATGGGCGGTGGCCTGGAATGCGCACTGGCCTGCGACCTGCGCATCATCGAAGACCACGCCCAGGTGGCGCTGCCGGAGGCCACCGTCGGCCTGCTGCCGTGTGCCGGTGGCACCCAGAACCTGCCGCGCCTGGTGGGCGAGGGCTGGGCCAAGCGCTTGATCCTGCTGGGCGAGCGCATCAATGCCGAGACCGCACTGCGCATTGGCCTGGCCGAAGAAAAGGTCGGCAAGGGCGAAGCCAAGGCACTGGCACTGGAATGGGCGAAGAAGGCCGGCAAGCAGAGCCCGACCAGCATCGCCGCCTGCAAGACGCTGGTACAGGCCACCCGCGCCGGCACCCACGCCTCGGCGCTGGTGGCCGAGCGCGAAGCCTTCGTCGACCTGTTCGACACCGCCGACCAGGTCGAGGGCGTAACCGCCTTCCTGGAAAAGCGCACCGCGCAGTGGAAGAACGCATGAGCATCGACACCGCTGCCGACGACGCACCGGTGCTGTTCGAAGAGCGCGTGGCCGGCAATGGCACGCGCATCGGCATCGCCACGCTCAACGCGCCGCGCACGCTCAACGGATTCTCGCTGCCGATGGCGCATCTGCTGCTGAAGCAGTTGAATGCCTGGACCGATGATGACGGCATCGCCATGGTGGTGCTGCAGGGCGCCGGTGAAAAGGCGTTCTGCGCCGGCGGCGACCTGCACAGCCTGTACAAGAGCATGGTCGCCTTCCGCGAGGCCGGCCGCAGCGACATCCGCGAGAACGACTACGCCGCCGAGTTCTTCGACGTCGAATACCGCGTCGATTACCTCATCCACACCTACGCCAAGCCGATCCTGTGCTGGGGCCATGGCATTGTGATGGGCGGCGGCATCGGCCTGATGTCCGGTGCCAGCCACCGCGTGGTCAGCGAACGTTCCAAGCTGGCCTTCCCGGAAATCACCGTCGGCCTGTTCCCCGATGTCGGTGGCAGCTGGCTGCTGCCGCGGGTGCCGGCCAAGGGCGGCCTGTTCCTGGCCCTGACCGGTGCACTGCTCAACCCGGGCGATGCCATCTATGCCGGCCTGGCCGATGTGCACGTGGCCGAAGAGCGCCGCAGTGCAGTGTTCGATGCGCTGCTGCAGGTGGCCTGGTCCAGTGACCCCGCACACAACCACGAACGCCTGACCCATCTGCTGCAGTCGCATGCCAGCGATGCCGCCACCGGTCCGCTGCTGGCCAATGCGGCACAGGTCGAGGCGCTGTGCGAAGGCGATGACCTGCAGGCCATCGTGGCGCGCATTACCGGCCTGCAGACCGACGACGCCTGGTTGCAGGCGGCTCAGAAGACCCTCGCCGCCGGTGCGCCGGGTTCGGCGCGGCTGGCCTTCGAGCTGCAGCGTCGCAGCGCCGGCCAGGATCTGGCCAGTGTCTATCGTCTGGAGTACATCACCGCGCTGCACTGCGCCGCCCACGGCGATTTCGCCGAAGGCATCCGCGCGCTGCTGATCGACAAGGACCGCAACCCGCAGTGGAACCCGGCCACCCTGGCCGAGGCCAGCGGCGCGTGGGCCGACACCTTCTTCGCTTCCCCCTGGGCCGATGCCGCGCATCCGCTGGCCGACCTGGGCACTCACCTTGTTGAAAGGAGCCTTGCATGAGCCGCATTGCATTCATCGGGTTGGGCAACATGGGTGGCCCGATGGCCGCCAATCTGGTCAAGAACGGCCATACCGTGCGCGTGTTCGATCTGGTCCCGGCCGCGGTGCAGGCCGCCGTCGATGCCGGCGCCAGCGCGGCGGCATCGGCGCGCGACACCCTGGCCGATGCCGAGGTGGTGATCTCGATGCTGCCGGCCAGCCGCCACGTCGAAGGCGTGTACCTGGGCGACGACGGCATCCTCGCCGCGATTCCGGCCGGTGCACTGGTCATCGACTGCAGCACCATTGCCCCGGCCAGCGCGCGCAAGGTTTCTGAAGCCGCCGCCGCACGTGGCCTGCAGATGATCGATGCACCGGTCTCCGGTGGTACCGCAGGCGCCCAGGCCGGCACGCTGACTTTCATCGTCGGTGGCGAAGAGGACGCGCTGGAGCGTGCCCGTCCGGTGCTGCAGGCGATGGGCAAAAACATCTTCCACGTGGGCGCCAGCGGCGCCGGCCAGGTCGCCAAGCTGTGCAACAACATGGCGCTGGGCGTGATCATGGCGGTGACCGGTGAAGCCATTGCGCTGGGCGTGGCACACGGGCTGGACCCGAAGGTGCTGTCGCAGATGATGGCGGTCAGCACCGGCCGCAGCTGGGCCACCGAAGTGTGCAATCCGTGGCCGGGCGTGCTGGAAAATGCACCGGCCTCACGCGGTTACAGCGGCGGCTTCGGCAGCGATCTGATGCTGAAGGACATGGGCCTGGCAGTGGAAGCGGCGATGAGTGTAGGCGCCTCGATCCCGCTGGGCGAAGTGGCCCGCAACCTGTACTCGATGAACCACCAGGCTGGCCGCGGCAAGCTGGATTTTTCCAGTGTGGTGCAGCTGATCACCAGCGAGAAGTGACCTGGTAGTGCCGGCCGCTGGCCGGCAACCTCATGCCCCCCTGTGGGACAACGAAGGTGGGATGGGCGGATGTTCGGTTTCGACCGGCGTCCGCCCATTTTTTTCCCTCCCTCGGGTAGTGCCGGCCACTGGCCGGCATCACCGCATCAGGCCACGACCAGCGTCACGTCGATGTTGCCGCGGGTGGCATTCGAGTACGGGCACACGATGTGCGCCTTCTGCACCAGCTCTTCGACCTGCTCGCGCGGCACGCCCGGCACGTTGATGGTCAGCTCGGCTTCGATGCCGAAACCGGTCGGGATCTGGCCGATGCCGACCTTGCCGGTGACGGTGGTGTCGGCCGGCAGCGCGACCTTGGCCTGGCCGGCCACGAACTTCAGCGCACCCAGGAAGCAGGCAGAGTAACCGGCGGCGAACAGCTGCTCCGGGTTGGTGCCCGGGCCACCGGCGCCGCCCAGCTCGCGCGGGGTGGACAGCTGGATGTCCAGCACGTTGTCGGAGGAGACGGAACGGCCTTCACGGCCGCCGGTGGAGGTGGCCTGGGCGGTGTACAGAACCTTTTCGATGGACATCGGGATGCTCCTGGTCAGTGGGTGGGTGTTGCGATGGAGACTACTTTGCCCGCTTTCCGCGTACGTTGGGTGACATTCCGTCTTCAAAATTTGATCCATCGTCCGGCCGGCCTAGATCGTCCACTCGCGGTCGGTGGTGAACATGATGGTCAACCAGCGGTCCGGCGAGGCCTCGCCCAGCGCGTCGCCGATCTCGTCGCGCAACTGGTCCCATTCCACCAAGGGCCGCGGCGGGTCGTCTTCCGGCACCACGAAGAACAGCTCGATCTGCTCACCTCGCCCCACCTGCGCCACGTAGCTGCGGTGCTCGACGAAGCCGTGCCTGGCCACGATCCCGCGTGCCACCGCATCCACATGCGCCTGCAGTTCCGGCGGAGTGACCAGCAGGATGCCGGCCAGCGCCCGGCGCACGGTGCCGAGCGGGGCGATCATCACCAGCACGCAGACGAAGGCAAGGATGGCCGGGTCGATGTACGGCCCGACCCACGCCAGCGAGGTGCCCTGCACCAGCACGCCGCCGAGGAAGGCCAGCAGATAGCAGGCCGACATGCTGGCCGCGATCACCCAGTTCTTCGCGTCCAGCGCGATGAACTCCGAACCGATGCGGCGGTTGGCGCGCAGGATGAACCCGGCCAGCGCACCTTCGCCAACGATCGACAACCCGGCGAAGGCGATGGCTGGGCCGAGCGCGATGTGGCGGCCGCCGGACATCAGCGCATCCACCGCGTTGACCATCGCATACAGCGCCGCACCGATCATCAGCGTGCCGCTCACCCCCAGCACGATCGGCTCCAGGTGCCAGAAGCCCATGGTGAAGCGCTGGTTGAGCCTCGACTGCAACGCGTCGGTCTGGGTGGACAGCGCGATCAGGCGTGCCACCAGCAGCGACAGCCAGGTCATCACCACGTCGATCAGGCCGTAGATGCCATCGAAGATGATCAGCGAGGAATTGGCCAGCAGGCCGAATACCACTGCGGCGGCGGCCAGCAGCAGCGAGGCGGCGATTGACAGGCGCAGCACGCCCTGTTCGGTTGCGGGGTCGAAGAACTGCGCGCGGTCGTTGGCCATGCCTGGATTGTAGAGCGGAGCCACGCTCCGCTGCCGTTGCGGACTGTCCCCTACATGGCAGACCACGCACGCTGCCGGGCTTCCTGGCAGCCTGGGTGTTCTACGGGCTGACTTCACGCCCCAAGCCACCGCAGTTCGAAAGGACCGTGGAAGCGCTGGTATTTACCTTCGTAGTCCAGGCGCTGGTCAAGTTCATCGAACTGATGCTCCTGCTGGCTGGTCGCTGCTTTGTGCTGGGGATCTGGACCGAGACCAGCAGCCTGCTCTGGGGGTTTGTCCTCGCCGGACTGCTGGGGACAGGATTGGCCCTCGCTGCGAACAAGGACTTTCTCCACGCGGGTCTCCGCCGCGCAGGCTTCACCACGCGGACGTCCCACCCCAGCGAGTGGTACTGCGTGCTCGGTACGCGTCCTGCTTTCGTGGTGCTGCAACTGAAGGATGGCCGTCGACTGACCGGCTACCCCAAGGAGTGGCCGATCAGCCCGGCTGCGGGACAGTTCTACATGCAGATGCCGGCCTGGCTCGTGGATGCGGATCCGCCAGATGAAGGTGCGGATCCGCTGGCAAACCCCGCCGTGGTGGAGCTTCCGCAGCTCGATGGCATACTGATTCACGCGGTGGATGTGCAATGGGTCGAGATTCTCCAGGAGACAGACAATGGCTAAGTTGAGGAAGGGTTCCAACCCACCACTGGACCAGCTGGTCGTATCCATGGAGAACGCAAACCCCAAGCTCCCCAAGGGCAGGAAGCGTCCGCTGCCACCGCCCAGCCCACCCCGGCCGCCAGCCGGAAGCGGGCCCAACCGGCGCTTGCCGCGCGACTGACCGGGCGCATTCAGCCGGGCGGTGTAAACTATTGATCTCACTGGCAATGCCAGTCTCCACGATCAACGCCCCGATGACGTCCGCCACCGCCCGTTACGCCGATTCCCTGCGCCTGTCCGTTGCCCCGATGATGGACTGGACGGATCGCCATTGCCGCGTGTTCCATCGCGTGCTGGCGCCGGGTGCGCGCCTGTACACGGAAATGGTGCACGCCAACGCGGTCATCCACGGCGACCGCGAGCGCCTGCTCGGCTTCGACCGCAGCGAACAGCCGCTGGCGCTGCAGCTGGGCGGCAGCGATCCGGCCCTGCTGGCGCAGGCTGCGCGCATTGCCGCCGAGTGGGGATACGACGAGGTCAACCTCAACTGCGGCTGCCCGTCCGACCGCGTGCAGGCCGGGCGTTTCGGCGCTTGCCTGATGCGCGAGCCGGTGCTGGTGGCCGAGTGCGTGGCGGCGATGGTCGATGCGGTCGACATCCCGGTGACGGTGAAATGCCGCCTGGGCGTGGACGAGGACAACGATTACGACGTGTTCGCCGCCTTCGTCGACCGCCAGGTCGCCGCCGGTGCCGCAATGGTGGTGGTGCATGCGCGCAACGCGTGGCTGAAGGGCCTGTCGCCGAAGGAGAACCGCGAGGTTCCGCCGCTGAAGTACGACTGGGCCTACCGCCTCAAGCAGGAGCGCCCGGCACTGCCGGTGGTGATCAACGGCGGCCTGGCCAGCATCGAGGCGGTGCAGGCGCAGGCCGCGCACGTCGATGGTGTGATGCTGGGCCGCGCGGCCTACCACGACCCCTACCTGCTGCATCAGCTGGAGGCGCTGCACACCGGCGCCCCGCTGCAGGCCCGTGGTGACCTGTTGCGCGCGCTGCGCCCCTACGTCGAGGCGCGTCTGGGCGAAGGCCTGGCGCTGAAGCACATCACCCGCCACCTGCTCGGCCTGTTCCACGGCCAGCCCGGCGGCCGCGCATTCCGTCAGGTGCTGAGCGAGGGCGCACACCGCCCGGGCGCCGACTGGAGCCTGGTCGAACAGGCCTTGGCGGTCACCGAACGCGAAGCTGATCGCGCCGCAGCGTGACGTCCGTCACAGTCCTGACTTGACAAGGAGCGGCGATTCGTCCCGAATGTTCACCTAGATGAACAACTCGCGGCATCGCCCGGAAAAGTTCAGATCGGATTCACTGCCCCAAACCAAGAATTTGCAAAGGAATTGTAAAGGCCGGGTCCCGCACCCGGCTTCCGGATTTACGACTTTTGAACGAATCGCCGTGCTCGGCTAGGATCGCATCGATGTCTTCCGCTCCCTTCCATCGCCGCATTGCCCTGGCCACCTGCGTGGCGCTGTCGGCTGTGCCGCTGTCCTCGGCGCTTGCGCAGCAGCCGCCGCGCGGCGACCAGGGGCGGGCGGAGATGATGGAGCGGGGCGAGCGCGGTGGCCGTGGCGACGAGCGCTCGCTGTCCGATGCCGTGCGCCGCGTGCAGCGCACCACCGGCGGCCACATCCTCGGCGCCGAGCGTGTGCCGTTCGATGGGCGTGACATCAACCGGGTGAAGTACATGGACGACCGGGGCCGTGTCCGCTACATGGACGACCCCGCCCCGTCGCGTTCACAGCCGCGCACGCCGCGGTCGGATATGTCATCACTACGCGGCGATAACCCCTGAACAGGGATAGTTGTCGCTATCAACCCGTACCCCACAGGCCTCCGGGCCACACCCAGGACACTAGGGAGAGTTCATGCGTATCCTTCTGGTCGAAGACGAAGCCCCGCTGCGTGAGACCCTGGCAGCCCGGCTCAAGCGCGAAGGCTTTGCCGTCGATGCTGCGCAGGACGGCGAGGAAGGCCTCTACATGGGGCGTGAAGTTCCGTTCGATGTCGGCATCATCGACCTCGGCCTGCCCAAGATGTCGGGCATGGAGCTGATCAAGGCCCTGCGCGACGAAGGCAAGAAGTTCCCGGTGCTGATCCTGACCGCGCGTTCGAGCTGGCAGGACAAGGTCGAGGGCCTGAAGCAGGGTGCCGACGATTACCTGGTCAAGCCATTCCACGTCGAAGAGCTGCTTGCCCGCGTCAACGCGTTGCTGCGCCGCGCCGCCGGCTGGAGCAAGCCGACGCTGGAATGCGGTCCCGTTGCACTGGATCTCGCCGCCCAGACCGTCAGCGTCTCTGGCAGCAATGTGGACCTGACCAGCTACGAGTACAAGGTGCTGGAGTACCTGATGATGCACGCCGGTGAACTGGTCTCCAAGGCCGACCTCACCGAGCACATCTACCAGCAGGACTTCGACCGCGATTCGAACGTGCTGGAAGTGTTCATCGGCCGCCTGCGCAAGAAGCTGGACCCGGATGGCGAACTGAAGCCGATCGAGACCGTGCGCGGCCGCGGCTACCGTTTCGCGATTCCGCGCAACGAGGGCTGAGCCGGCTCAGCCTGGCGAAACCATGATGTCCGGCCGTCTGTGGTTCTTCCGACGCTGGCGGCCGCGCTCGCTGCAGGCGCGCCAGATGCTTGCCGCGTCCGTGGGCCTGGTCGCGTTTCTGGCCCTGGCCGGTTACGCACTCGACGCCGCCTTCGCCGATACGGCGAAGGCGAACCTGCGTGAGCGCCTGAAGAACTACGCCACCGCCTACGCGGCCGGCATCGACTTCACCCGCGACCGCTCGCTGTACATCCGCGAGCAGCCGCCGGATTCGCGCTTCGACGTGCCGGGCAGTGGCCTGTACCTGCAGGTGGTGATGCCGCACGGCAAGGGCAATTCGATGTCCGCCGAAGGCCCGATGCTGCCCACCGTCGGCGGCGGCCTGCTGGCACCGCGCCAGGAAGTGTTCGAAGGCCCGCTGCCGATGATCCAGATCGACGGCAGCCAGGGCTCGGTGTACCGCTATGGCCTGGGCCTGGTGTGGGACGCCGACGCCGACCCGGCCACCGAATTCCCCTACACCATCTACGTGATGGAAGACTCGCGCGCGCTGGGCGCGCAGCTGCGCGTGTTCCGTGGCCGGGTCTGGTTCTACCTGGGTGGCATCGGCCTGATCCTGCTGCTGCTGCAGACCGTCATCCTGCAGTGGAGCCTGCGGCCGCTGCGTCGCGTGATCACCGAGCTGACCAAGGTGCAGCGCGGCGAAACCGAGCGCATGAGCGAGCGCCACCCGCGCGAGCTGGAGCCGCTGACCGACAGCATCAACGCCTTCATTGAAAGCGAGCGCGAGAACCTCGAGCGCCAGCGCAATACCCTGGCCGACCTGGCGCACAGCCTGAAGACGCCCATCGCCGTGCTGCGCACGCAGATGGACAGCGGTGCCGGCGATGGCGCCCTGCGCGAGGAGCTGGACGTGCAGCTGCAGCGCATGAACAACCTGGTCTCCTACCAGCTGGCACGTGCTGCATCGTCGGGCCACAAGCTGTTCTCCGCGCCGCTGCCGATCGAATCCAACGCCGAGGAGATCGTGCGCGGCCTGGAAAAGGTCTATGCCTCCAAGGGCGTGCTGTGCGAATTCGACATCGACCCGGCCGCGCGCTTCCACGGCGAACCGGGCGACCTGCAGGAACTGCTCGGCAACCTGCTGGAAAACGCCTTCAAGTGGGCCAACCGCCGCGTGCTGCTGACCGCGCAGCCGCTGCCGGCACCGAACGCGCGCCGCGCTGGCCTGCTGCTGGCGGTGGACGACGATGGCCCGGGCATTGCCCCGGACGACATCGGCAAAGTGCTACAGCGTGGCGTGCGTGGCGACGAGCGCGTGCAGGGCCACGGCATCGGCCTGTCGATCGTGCAGGACCTGATCAAGGATTACCGCGGCGAACTGGCCGTCGGCCGTTCCAGCGAACTGGGCGGCGCCCGTTTCGAAGTGCGCTTGCCGCCGGGGCCGTAAGCCCCGCAAACGGTAGTGCCGGCCGCTGGCCGGCACCCTCATGATCTTCGGTGGCATTGCCAAGGTGCCGGCCAGCGGCCGGC
>NZ_JAZKVY010000330.1:0-507 GCF_036624925.1 Stenotrophomonas sp. A3_2 | reverse complement strand
CCTCGTAGTTCATGACGCAGCCCTCCCAGACGAAGTCATGGGTTCGAGGATAGTCCGGCGCTGGCGCGCGGGCCGCCCTACCTTGGTAGGGGGTGGGTTTGTTCTGCAGGGCTTTGCAGCCCTGCACCCGTGGTAGTGCCGGCCGCTGGCCGGCAACAGCATCAGCAACAGCAGAAGCTGGTTTCCTGGGGGATGGCGGGGTGGGTCCGGTTGCGGGGGACGCCGTGAATCCCCAGTCCGGCCCAGCCGCTGGCGGCTGGGCGTTCGGGCGCTTGCGAAGCAATGCTTCGCAAGCGAAGCGCCCTCACCCATGGGGGCTCGGTCGCGCCTTGCTCGTGTGCGCTGTCCTGCGCACACGGCAAGACCGGGGTTGGGCGTCCTGCCCAACCCGCCCGAGGCATGCCTCGGGCCCATGGCGCTCACGCCCCCGCAACCGGACCCACCCCGCCTTCGACAGTTCCCTGCCATCTGTCGGAACGGCGTATTGCTCTGGTGGGTGTCGACCTT
>NZ_JAZKVY010000329.1:0-512 GCF_036624925.1 Stenotrophomonas sp. A3_2 | reverse complement strand
GGGGTCGACCGTGGTCGACACGGTAGATCCACGCCATGCGTGGATCCCTTGCGCTCAATGGTCGAAATATTCGATTCCGATGGATTGGATCCACGCAACGCGTGGATAGACCATCCGTCACCGGAGATCTGTCGAAGGCGGGGCGGTGTGGGTTGGCCGGACCGTTGGCGCCATGGGCCCGAGGCATGCCTCGGGCGGGGTGGGCAGGACGCCCCACCCCGGTCGTGCCGTGTGCGCCGGCCCGCGCCCACGCGCAAGGCGCGCCCGCGCCCCCCCAACCCGGCCCCCCCCCCCACTCCCCCATGAACCACGTTTTTGGTTTTGGTGTTGGTGTTGCGGGCCGGCGCCCGGCACTACCACGGGTGCAGGGCTGCAAAGCCCTGCAGAACAAACCCACCCCCTACCCAGGTAGGGCGGCCCGCGCGCCAGCGCCGGACTATCCTCGAACCCATGCCTTCGTCTGGGAGGGCTGCGTCATGAACTACGAGGAAACCTACCGTCGCTCGATCGAC
>NZ_JAZKVY010000328.1:0-376 GCF_036624925.1 Stenotrophomonas sp. A3_2 | reverse complement strand
CGGCGGGAGGTATTCAAGAATTTCAGCATGAGTGGGATTGTAGTTCGGCCGGCCCGCGGCCGGCACCCGCAGAGGCCGCAGCACCAGCCAGAGCAACGGCAAAAGCTGGTTCCCTGGGGGTAGGCGGGGTAGGTCAGCCTGTGGGGGACGCCGTAAACCGTCCATGGGGGCTTGGCCGCGGCATCCATGCCGCGGACACCCCCACAACCAGACCCACCCCGCCTTCGACAGTTTCCTGCGAGCTGTCGGAACGACTCTTGGGGTCAGACCCGTTTTCCTGCGGAAAACGGCTCTGACCCCAGGTGTATTTCGATATCTGACAGATGTGTCGACCAAGGGCGACACCGACCAACAGCCGCGTGAACCTGTCAGAGGC
>NZ_JAZKVY010000033.1:0-8267 GCF_036624925.1 Stenotrophomonas sp. A3_2 | reverse complement strand
CCGCTGGCCGGCAACCTCAACCCTGCATGGTTGCCGGCCAGCGGCCGGCACTACCATTCCTTCACCGAAGGCGTGCGGACCAACGGTCCGCACCCACCGGGTCGGTCAGTAGATCCACGCCATGCGTGGATGAGGGCGCGTCAGATTCAGCGCGCCAATCCATCCAGCAGCGGCACGCGCTGCGCAATGGCATCACCCACCTGCAGCTCGGCGTCGCCAGCCTCCAGTGGCAGCACCGCCAGCGCCAGCTCGCCGGCCACGCTGCCGATTGTGCCCAGCGTCGCGGCGTCCTGCTGCACGCCATCGCCGGCCTGTGCGGGTGCCGCGGTATGCAGCAGCTGCACCGCGCGCTTGGCCTTGCCGAGGAAATGGGTGCGGGCGACGATTTCCTGGCCGGGGTAGCAGCCCTTCTTCACGCTGTAGCCATTCAGGCGGTCCAGGCCCAGCTGCTGCGGGGTCCACACTTCGCGCTGGCTCTCTTCCAGCCGTGGCAGGCCGTAGCGCAGGTCGGCCTGGCGCCAGGCCAGGGCAAAAGCAGTCTCATCGGCTTCAGAACTGGCGGCGAACGCTTCGGCGCTGCCGATGCGCAGGGTGCGCGGCAGTGCATCGCTGCCTAGGTCCAGCTCCCAACCCTCATCTGCGGCCTGCGCAATCGCCGCGCCGCTGGCGGCCTCGGGCGCGGTGAAGGCGCCGGCCGCTGCCAGATCGCTGCGTCCCTGCACCTTCACCTTGCGACGGAACACGAAGCGCTGCAGTTGCGACGCAATCGCATCGGCATCGCCGTCGGCCAGCACCAGCATCACGTGATCGTCGGCCAGCCGGAGCAGCTGGAACACCGCCAGAGTGCGGCCCTTGGCACTCAGCCAGGCACTCCACTGCCAGTGCAACAGGGGCAGGGCGGTGACATCGCTGCTGAACTGGGCGTGGGCGAAGGCGGCCGCATCCGGGCCCTGCAGGCTCAGCAGCTGGTGGCCGGGCAGGCGCGGATATCCGACGAAAGCAGGGGGCAGGTTGTCAGGCACGTGAACGAGGTCTAAAATTTGTGCGTTGCGAGACCGAACATGATAGGCCAAACAACCCCCACTCCCGACGACGAATCTGAAGCCCCGCTGGTCCCTGCGGCACCCGTGCCCGTGGAGCAGGAAAAGGCAGAGGAATTCGGCGGCCGCGGCGGACTTGATCCGGTGCGGTATGGCGATTGGGAGAAAAACGGACGCTGCATCGATTTCTGATCAGCATTGAGCCAACGCGGCCGCGTGCCGCCCAGCCGAGACAACGAGCCCAGCGAATGGCGACCAGACAACGCCCACTTTCCCCGCACCTTCAGGTGTATCGCTGGCAGATTCAGATGGCCACCTCGATCCTGCATCGAGCCACCGGCATCTTTCTGTCTGTTGGTGCCCTCATCATCGCTGCCGGCCTGCTGGCCCTGATGATGGGGCCCGAGTCCTGGAACTGCTTCACCGGCCATGCCGGGGCCTGGTATGGCCGCGTGTTCCTGTTCGCGTGGACATGGTCGTTCGCCTATCACCTGTGCAATGGCATCCGCCACGTGGTGCAGGACTTTGCCATCGGCTTCAGCATCCCGGCCTTCATCCGCAGCAGCTGGCTGTCGGTCATCGGCAGCCTGGTGATCACCCTGCTGGTGTGGGCCTATGTGATGTTCGGAGGTGCCGCGTGAGCAAGTTCCGTACCCCGTTGAAGAACGTGCGCGGCCTGGGCTCGGCCAAGACCGGCACCGAGCACTTCGTGCACCAGCGCCTGACCGCCGCCGCACTGGTGGTGCTGGGCATCTGGTTCCTGGTCTTCGTGCTGGGCCTGCTCGGCTCGGACTACGCGACCGCCGCCGCCGCCGTGGCCAAGCCGTGGAACGCGGTGCCGCTGATCGGCCTGCTGATCGCCATGTTCTGGCACGCGCAGCTCGGCATGCAGGTCGTGCTGGAAGACTACATCCACGAATCGCTGCTGGCCCTGGTGCTGCAGACCGCGGTGAAGTTCGTCGCCGTGCTCGGCATGATCGTCAGTGTGTTTGCGGTGGGCCGCATCGCCCTCGGCGTTGCCTGAGCCCAGGCACCTACACAGGAATCCAGATTAGATGTCCGCTTACAAGATCACCGAACACAAGTACGACATGGTCGTGGTCGGCGCCGGCGGTGCCGGCCTGCGCGCCACGTTCGGCCTGGCCGCCAAGGGCCTGCAGACCGTGTGCCTGACCAAGGTCTTCCCGACCCGTTCGCACACCGTTGCCGCCCAGGGCGGTATTTCGGCCGCACTCGGCAACATGGGCGAGGACGACTGGCGCTACCACTTCTTCGACACCATCAAGGGGTCGGACTGGCTGGGTGACCAGGACGCCATCGAGTACATGTGCCGTGAGGCCATCCCGGCCATCATCGAACTTGAACACTACGGCGTGCCGTTCTCGCGCACCGCCGAAGGCAAGATCTACCAGCGTCCGTTCGGTGGCATGACCACCAAGTACGGCGAAGGCCCGGCGGCGCAGCGTACCTGCGCGGCGGCCGACCGTACCGGCCACGCGATGCTGCACACCCTGTACCAGCAGTCGCTGAAGCACGATGCGCGCTTCATGATCGAGTACTTCGCGCTCGACCTGATCTTCGACGACGAAGGCGCCTGCCGCGGCGTGCTGGCCCTGGACATGTCCGATGGCACGCTGCACCTGTTCCGCGCCCAGGGCGTGGTGCTGGCCACCGGCGGCTACGGCCGTGCCTACTTCAGCGCCACCTCGGCGCACACCTGCACCGGCGACGGTGGCGGCCTGGCCATGCGTGCCGGCATCGCCATGCAGGACATGGAGTTCGTGCAGTTCCACCCGACCGGCATCTACGGCGCCGGCTGCCTGATCACCGAGGGTGTCCGCGGTGAAGGCGGCATCCTGCGCAACAGCAGCGGCGAGCGCTTCATGGAGCGCTATGCACCGCACTATAAGGATCTGGCCTCGCGCGACGTGGTCAGCCGTTCGATGACCATCGAGATCCGCGAAGGCCGCGGCGTCGGCGAGCACAAGGATCACATCCTGCTCGACCTGACCCACCTCGGCCCGGGCGTGATCGACGAGAAGCTGCCGGGCATCGCCGAGAGCGCCCGCATCTTCGCCGGCGTCGACGTGCACAAGCAGCCGATCCCGGTCATTCCGACCGTGCACTACAACATGGGCGGCATCCCGACCAACTACCACGGTGAAGTGGTGCAGAAGGTCGGCGACAACGACAACGCCGTTGTGCCGGGCCTGTACGCCATCGGCGAAGCGGCCTGCGTCTCCGTGCACGGCGCCAACCGCCTGGGCTCGAACTCGCTGCTCGACCTGGTGGTGTTCGGCCGTGCGGTGGCCAACCGCTGCGCCGAGACCATCAAGCCGGGCGCCGCGCACAAGCCGCTGCCGACCGATGCCTGCGACAAGGCGCTGGGCCTGCTGGACAAGCTGCGCCACGCCAACGGCGATACCCCGACCTCGGTCATCCGCGACCGCATGCAGCGCACCATGCAGGCCGACGCGGCGGTCTTCCGCACCAGCCAGACGCTGAAGGAAGGCTGCGAGAAGATGGACAAGATCTTCGACTCGTTCCAGGACGTGAAGGTCTCCGACCGTTCGCTGGTCTGGAACTCGGACCTGATCGAGACCTACGAGCTGAACAACCTGCTGCTCAACGCGGTGGCGACGATCAACTCGGCCGAACAGCGCAAGGAAAGCCGTGGTGCGCATGCGCACGAGGACTATCCGGACCGCGACGACGTCAACTGGCAGAAGCACACCCTGGTCAGCGTCGACGAGAAGGGCAAGTGCAGCTTCGACTACCGTCCGGTGCACATGTACACGTTGACCGACGACGTGTCCGTGGTGCCGCCGAAGCCGCGCGTGTACTGATCCGACCCCGCCTACCATGCAATCCGCGCCCACGGGCGCGGGCCGCCTGAGCCAACGAGAGCAGCCATGGCCGAGTTTTCACTCCCCAAGAATTCCAAGATCACGAAGGGCAAGCACTTCCCCGTCAAGAACGGCGGCAAGAATGTGCGCACCTTCAAGATCTACCGCTGGAGTCCGGACGACGACAGCAACCCGCGCACCGATACCTATGAGGTCGATCTGGATGCCTGTGGCCCGATGGTCCTGGACGCCCTGATCAAGATCAAGAACGAGATCGACCCGACCCTGACCTTCCGCCGCTCGTGCCGCGAAGGCATCTGTGGTTCGTGCGCGATGAACATCGACGGCACCAACACCCTGGCCTGCACCCGAGCCATCTCGGACTGCGGCAAGAAGGAAGTGCCGATCTACCCGTTGCCGCACATGAACGTGGTCAAGGATCTGGTTCCGGACCTGACCCACTTCTACGCGCAGTATGCGTCGATCAAGCCGTGGATCCGTACCCAGACCCCGGCACCGCCGGACCGCGAGCGCCTGCAGTCGCCGGAAGACCGCAAGAAGCTGGACGGCCTGTACGAGTGCATCCTGTGCGCCTGCTGCTCGACCAGCTGCCCGAGCTACTGGTGGAACGGCGAGCGTTACCTGGGCCCGGCAATCCTGCTGCAGGCCTACCGCTGGATCATCGACTCGCGCGATGAGGACACCGGTGCGCGCCTGGACGATCTGGAAGATCCGTTCAAGCTGTACCGCTGCCACACCATCATGAACTGCGCCCGCACCTGCCCGAAGGGCCTGAACCCGGCGCTGGCGATCGCCGAGATCAAGAAGCTGATGATGGAACGCCGCGCCTGATCAGGCCTGGCTGTACCCGGTAGAGCCACGCCATGCGTGGCTGCACCACCTCAGTAGAGCCACGCCATGCGTGGCTTTGCTGTATCTGGAGAAGCACGATGGAAGAAGACGTTCTGCTGAAGAAGCTGCGCTGGCGCTGCCGCCGCGGCATGCGTGAGCTGGATCAGCTGTTCGAGCGCTATCTCGACCACGAATGGCGCACTGCGCCGACCGAAGAGCGCGAGGTTTTCCTGTTCCTGCTCGACTGCGAGGACGATAAGTTGTGGCGCTGGTTCATGGGCTACGAGGCCTGTCCGCATGCGCACGCGATCCCCCTCATGCAGAAGATCCTCACCCTCAAGCCTTGAGTGGCGCCCTTCGAGGCTGCAGGCCGCCGCTCAGTTGGCGGTGCTGCTGGCCGCACCCTGGCTGTTGCGCGCCTCGGATCTGCCTGCGCGGCTGCTGATGCCCGCGCTGCTGCTGGCCTGGGGCGTCGGCTTGGCCGAACTGGCCTGGCGCCAGCGCAGGCCACGCGTACAGGTGCTTCTTGCGCCGCTTCCCGAACCACTGCAGGTGGCCGGGCAGGACGTTGATACGCCACGGCTGGTGGTGCGTGGCCCATGGCTGTTGTTGCTGTGGTGTGAGGATCGGCGCCGCCGGCGCCTGCTGTTCTGGCCCGATGTGCTCGATTCCGGGCAGCGACGTGAACTGCGACTGGCCGTGGCCGCACGCGGCGTTTCCCGTCGGCCCCGGTCAATGGCACCATAAGCTGAATTGACTGGCGTGCCTGCATGTTCAAACCCATTCCCGTGGCGATCGGCCTGCGCTACCTGCGTGCCAAGCGCCGCAACGGCTTCATTTCCTTCATCTCGATGGCATCGATCCTGGGCATCGCGCTCGGCGTTACGGTGCTGATCACCACCTTGGCCGTCATGAGCGGTTTCCAGAAGGAAATCCGCAGCCGCCTGCTGCAGATGACCGCGCACACCACCATCAGCCGCGACGGCGAACCGATGCCGGACTGGATGCGGGTGGTCGACGTGGCCAGGAAGGACCCGCGTGTGGCCGGCGCCGCACCGTACATCGAGATCCAGTCGATGATCAGCGGCCCGCGCGTGCAGGGCGCGATCATCCAGGGCATCGATCCGGCGCTGGAGCCGAACGTCTCGGTGATCGACAAGAAGATCACCAAGGGCAGCTATGACAGCCTCAAGCCGGGCAGCTTCAACCTGCTGCTGGGCAAGGAGCTGGCGATCTGGCTGGGCGTGGACGTTGGTGACCAGGTGCTGGTGACCTTTGCCGAAGTGCAGGGCACGCCGGCCGGCGCGGTGCCGCGGATGAAACGCTTCACCGTCAGTGGCCTCTTCGAGGCCGGCTATAACGAGGTCGATCGCGGCGTCGGCTTCGCCAACATGCAGGACCTGGAGCGCGTGCTGCGCAGCGACGGTGCCACCGGCGTGCGCCTGAAACTGCACGACATGGACCGCTCGCTGGAGGTGGGCGTGGATCTTGCGCAGAACCTCGGTGGCGCCTACCGCGTAAGCGACTGGACCCAGCAGAATGCCAACCTCTACCACTCACTGCGCATGGAAAAGGTGGTGATGGGCATCCTGCTGTCGCTGATCATCGCCATGGGTGCGTTCAACCTGGTGTCTTCGCAGGTGATGCTGGTGACCGACAAGCAGGCCGACATCGCCATCCTGCGCACCCTCGGCCTGACCCCGGGTGGCGTGATGCAGGTGTTCATGGTGCAGGGTTCGCTGATCGGCATCTTCGGTACGCTGGCTGGCCTGATCGGCGGCATCACCCTGACCCTCAACCTGGAACGCATCCTCGGCGCCATCGAGAGCGTGTTCAACGTCAAGCTGCTGCCGGAGGATGTGTACTACATCACCGGCCTGCCGACCGACATGCAGACGGGCGACGTGGTGGCGATCACCGTGGTCGCGCTGCTGATGAGCTTCCTGGCCACCCTGTATCCCGCCTGGCGGGCAGCACGCACCCAGCCGGCGGAGGCCCTGCGTTATGAATAAGGTCTTCAACCGCGGCGACGAAGTGATCCGTGCCGAAGCACTGGGCAAGACCTACGCTGAAGGGCGCATGCAGACCCCGGTGTTCGATGGGCTGGACCTGACCGTGACCGCCGGCGAAACGGTGGCGATCATCGGTGCCTCCGGCGCCGGCAAGAGCACGCTGTTGCACCTGCTGGGTGGCCTGGACATTCCCACTGCCGGTGAGGTCTATGTGACCGGCCAGCGCATGTCGGCGCTGTCGGATACCGCGCGCGGTCTGCTGCGCAACCAGGCGCTGGGCTTCGTCTACCAGTTCCATCACCTGCTGCCGGAGTTCACCGCGCTGGAAAACGTGATGATGCCGGTACTGCTGGCTGGCACTGCGGTAGCAGAAGCGAGCGGCCGGGCCACCACGCTGCTGGAAGCGGTCGGCCTCGGCCATCGCCTGGATCACAAGCCGGGCGAGCTGTCTGGTGGTGAGCGGCAGCGTGCTGCGGTGGCGCGGGCACTGGTCAATCACCCGGCCTGCGTGCTGGGCGACGAGCCTACCGGCAACCTGGATGACCGCACGGCGGCAACGGTGTTCGAGCTGATGCTTGAACTCAACCGCGCGCGCCATACCAGCCTGGTGCTGGTGACCCATGACCGCAGCCTGGCGCGTCGCCTGGACCGGGTGCTGGAACTGCGGGAAGGGCGCCTGCACGCACTGGCCCACGCCGACGTCTGAGGCGCTGGGCCCGCTTTGGTGGAAGCCGACCTGGGTCGGCTGCTCCTTCAGGGCAAGCGCCAAGCAAGGTTGGCGTCTACCGTGGTCCGGCCAGCAGCCGCCGACCGGCGGCTGAATGGGCTGCCGGTCGTCGCGCCAGCGTTGCGAGCCCGGGCGCATGATGGCGACAGTTCCCCGAGGAGATCGCCATGAAGACCCCGATCCTGCTGGCCGGCCTCTGCCTCGCCCTGGTCGCCTGCGCGACCACCGGCCGGCTCAGCAGCGCCGAGAAGCTTGACCTTTACCGCGCCCACGCCGGTGCGCCGCAGAGCGACATGCAGTTCTTCGGCACCCTCAATGGCTGGACCGAACTGGGCGACAGCGCACTGGCGGTCTGGACGCGCCCGAGCGAGGCCTACCTGCTGGAGCTGAGAGGCCCCTGCCAGGACCTGCCGTATGCCACCGCCATCGGCCTGACCAGCCAGATGAATCGTGTTTCGGCGCGCTTCGACAAGGTGCTGGTGCGCGACCCTACCGGTGGCCCGCGCATGCCGTGCTTCATCGACAGCATCCGCAAGCTGGATGTGAAGGCGCTGCGCGCGTCCGAGCAGGAGCTGCGCCAGGCGCAGGTGCAGGAGCGCGAGGAATCCGGGAAATAAACGGGTAGCGGCGGGGCAAGGCCGGCGGCTGGCGGGTCGCCGGGCCTTGGCCCGCGGGCCCCGCCCGGGCCGCCCGCCACCCCCGGGGCTGGCCCCCCCGCTACCCGTTTATTTCCCGGATTCCTCGCGCTCCTGCACCTGCGCCTGGCGCAGCTCCTGCTCGGACGCGCGCA